>JBEQLH010000019.1:0-24406 GCA_040326075.1 Anaerolineales bacterium | reverse complement strand
TGTTCGGGCTGTTTCAGTCACGGACACGGTGATCAGTGCTCGAGCCGGCCTCTTGGATCGAATGACAATCGATCTGCCGGGTCTTTTCCATTTATCCTAACATTCCCTGTATGAAACGAACTACACCAAGTAGTGCGTAGGAACTTGAGGGAGCCAACAGTGAGGCAGGAATCGAAGCGCCCACAAGAGCCTGCACTGAGCCTGCCGAAGTGGGCTAGACTACATTGATAATGCTATTTTGGTGAGAATATCTCGATAACAGATAATAAGCAATTGCTCAGATAATGTTAAAGTGCGGATTTTTCCAGGAGGAAAGGATGCTCAAGAGAAATGAAACCCTACCAGTGATTACTTTGTTGATCATACTGGCATTTGTTTTGGGAGCCTGTCAAAGTTCAGAAACTCCAGAAAAAATCGTGGAAACTCTCGTTATTACAGAGCGAGTAGAAGCTACGCCGGTAGAGGTGATCAGGGTGGTAACTCCAACTTCCGAACCAATCGGTCCACGCACGCTCATTATATGTCTGGGAGTTGAACCAGAAGCACTCAATCCCATTGGGAATCGATCTGCTGCAGCAGGACCGATCTTTGAAGCAATCTATGAAGGTGTTAATTGGGGCCCATTCGATTCAAACATGTTTGCTTACCAGCCGATCATCCTGGAAAAATTGCCCAGCCTGGATGACGGTGATGCAGCACTGACGGTAGTCACTGTGAGTGAAGGGGATCAGGTCGTTGATGTAGACAGTAATGTGGTCACCCTTGATCCCGCCGCTGATCCACCGTTGATGCTCGTACCCACCGGTGGTGGAGATCCTGTCCCTTACCAGGGTGGGGATTTCGCGATGGACCAGCTGTCGGCTAATTTTATACTGCTGCCCAATCTGCTGTGGTCTGACGGTACCCCCCTGACCGCCTCTGATTCGGTTTATGCTTTCAATCTGCGTGCAGATCCAAACAACTTATCGCCCAATTTCTACATCGATCGCACTGCATCCTACGAAGCAAGTGACGACTTAACAATAGAGTGGACTGGGATGCCAGGTTTCCTGGATGCCGGGTATCACACCAGCTTCTTCGGTCCGCTTCCTGAGCACCTCTTAGGCGAGTTTTCAACCACCGAGCTGTTTGGTTCCCAGGATTTCGTTAATAATCCAATCGGTTGGGGTCCTTATATCATTGAAGAGTGGAAACAGGGCGATAGCGTAACCCTGCATAAGAACCCCAACTATTTCCGAGCAGAGGAGGGTCTGCCTAAATTCGATACTTTGGTCTTCCGATTCGTCGGTAAAGATACTAATGCAAACATCGCCTCTATCCTGTCCGGTGAATGTGACATCGTCGACCAGGCCGCTGGTTTAGTCGACCAGAGTGAACTGCTGATCGAATTGGAGGCAGCCGGTCAAATTAATGCTGCCTTTACAACCGATACCTGGTGGGAGCACATCGATTTCGGCATTCAGCATATAGATTACGATGATGGCTACCAAATAGGCACTGATCGCCCGGACTTCTTCAGTGATGTGCGCACCCGGCAGGCTTTCGCCATGTGTATTGACCGTAAGGAGTTGGTTAACATGGTCGCATCAGGACGATCAATCGTGATTGACAGCTTCCTTCCATCACAGCACCCACTGCATAATGCTGATGTACAGAAATATGAATTTGATGTTGAAGCAGGCAGTACTCTTCTAGAAGAGGTCGGTTGGGTGGATGATGACAGCGATCTGGAGACCCCCCGCATTGCCCAGGGTGTAACAAATGTGCCCGATGGAACACAGCTGGAAGTTGCCTATGCAACTACTAATACTGCCCAACGCCAGAAAATTGCAGACTTTATCCAGGCATCCCTCGCCCAGTGTGGCATCCAGGTCGAACTCCAGTTTTTCAATACTGGAGATTTATTTGCCGAAAGTCCTGAGGGAGTGCTCTTCGGCCGGCAGTTCGACCTGGGTCAATATGCCTGGAGAACCGGCATAAAATCCCCCTGCGACCTATACCAATCCAACCTGACACCTGGGCCAGCAGGTGAAGAATGGACCTCCATCCTGGATGGCACTACACGCACATTCAGTTTAAACGGTTGGGTTGCTCAAAACAATCCTGGCTTTGCCGATGAGGATTACGACCGCGCTTGCAGCATAGCCTTGAGTTCATTGCCCGGGCAGCCTGAATATGAAGCGGCTCATCTGGAAGCACAGCGGATATTCGCCGAGCAGCTGCCCATCGTACCTCTCTTCCCGCGCATCAATCTGGCTGCCACGCGACCCGATATGTGCGGCTTCAGCATGAACCCAACTGCTAATAACGAGTTCTGGAATATTGAGGAGTTTGATTATGGGGAAGGCTGTAATGAATGAGTAGGGAGATTATCCTCAACCTACACGAAACTGAGTTTGTCGAATCCAATCGGTTTCGTGTATTTTTTATTCCCCCAGGCGAATCCTTGGATTCAAAATACCGTAAAGCACATCTGCCCCCAGGTTGGCTAAAGCAAATCCCAACACCGTCACCATCGTGACCGCCTGGAGCAGCGGCAGGTCCCGGCGATCAATGGCGAAGATCATCAAGCGACCCAACCCGGGATAATTGAAGACGTTCTCGATCACTACCAGACCGCTGATCAACCAGCCAAGGCTGATTGCAATGACAGTGATAGTTGGTAGAAGCGCGTTGCGAAGCACATGCTTTATAGTCACGGTACGGCGCGGCAGCCCTTTCAAATCAGCAGTTCGTACATACGGTTGTTTAAGCTCTTCTACCACGCCGGCTCGGGTCAGGCGGGCGATATAAGCCAGCAATACGAGCATGGCAGTCAAGGCTGGTAAGATCAACATCGGCAAGGCTTCCATGAAGCTCGTACCAGGGGGGATGGAGGAGTTGGCAGGCAAAGAGGGTAATCCCAAATCTCGCAATCCAAAGGAGAATATCTGGATCAACACCAATCCGGTGACAAATTCAGGCAAACCAACCACTGCCAGGGAACCCACATTTATTGTGCTGTCTATGGGTTTGTGCTCATTTAACCCCGCCACTACGCCTAGGGTTACGGCTAATGGGATTGAGATCACCAGCGCTACCAGAGCAAGCATAAGCGAATTTCGCAAGCGGTCCATGACAACCGGGTAAATTGGCAGACCGGTGCTGAAAGATACTCCCCAATCGCCAGTCAAGAAATCTCCTAACCAGGTCAAATATTGGACAGGCAGAGATTGGTTTAATCCTAGATCCTGGCGGCAGGTTTCTATTGCGCCTTGACCGGCTTCGCGTCCCAGGATAATGCGGCACACATCTCCAGGCAGCCATTGTGTCACAATGAAGACCAGTAGGGAAGTGAGCAAAACTGTGAGCAGTAAAAAAAAGATGCGGCGCAAGATATAACGGGACATAATTCAATTAGACAATTTCGATCTCTCAGCGATCATATTTTCCTGGGAGGCAGATAATTCTGCCAGAGGGATATGGCAAAATATTTGTTTTCCAGTCTCTTCAGCAACCTGCCAGGGAGGTGCCTGGGTAGCGCAAATCTCACCCAGGTATCGTGGGCAGCGGGTATGGAACGGGCAGCCGCTGGGAAGATCGACCGGGTTGGGTATTTCGCCACCGAGATGGATCGGTTCACCTTTCCGGGATGGATCAGCCAGCGGGATGGCGGAGAGCAAGGCTTCTGTGTAGGGATGGTGTGGGGATTGGAATAGATCGTCTGGTCCTGTGATCTCCATCAATGATCCCAGATAAATCACTCCGATCTGGTCCGCTAAATAGCCAACAATTGCCAGGTCATGGGAGATGAACATCAAGCTGGTTCCCAGATCAGCTTGCAGTTCACCAACCAGGTTGAGGATGGTCGCCTGCACGGACACATCCAGGGAGGAGACTGGCTCGTCCAGGATAATTAATTCCGGATTAGATGCGAGCGCCCTGGCGATCGCCACCCGCTGGATTTCACCTCCGCTCAGTTGACCTGGCAGTCGTCCTGCGTAAGATGCAGGTAAACGAACTGCCTGCAGCAGCTCAACCATCCTTGATTCCGCCTCACTGTCACTAAGCCCAGATAGGCGGATTAAGGGTCTGCGCAGGGTTTCCGCAATGGTGTGATGAGGGTTGAGGGCTTCTTCAGGGTTTTGGAAGACCATTTGCAGAAGGCGCAGCGTATCCAGATCACGTCGTGATAATTTGTCGGGGAGCGGGATTTCAAGCAGTTCGATAGAACCGCTTAATTTTTCCTCCAGACCCATAATTGTGCGGGCGATGGTGGTCTTGCCGCTGCCGCTCTCCCCGACCAGACCCAAGGTGTGACCGGGAGATAATTCAAAGCTGATCCCATTTACGGCGCGCACTTCACTGGATGGTCTGTTGCTGGCCCAATCGCTGATTGACCGCAGCAGGGGGAAATGAACAGTCAGCTCTTTGACTTTTAAATCAGGGTGTTGTCCACTATCTGGTTTAATTGGTTCTGGTATTGCAGCTGGAGTTGGTTGGTGAGCGGATATTTCACCCTGATCAATATCACTCCAGCGATGGCAGCGAGAATACCTGGACTCACCGGCGGGGTAAAGGGGTGGTCTGGTCAGACAAATATCGACGGCAACTGGACAGCGAGTCCGGAATACACATCCTGAAGGAGCTTCTCCAATCGGGGGGATCTGTCCCGTAATGGCACGCAGCTGGATATTGTCCTTGGTATCCCCCATGCGAGGGATACTGTCGATCAAGCCCTGTGTGTAGGGGTGGAGAGGTTTGGAGAACAGCTCCTGAGTGGCAGCATCTTCAACCAGCTCGCTGGCGTACATCACCGCCACCCGATCACATACCTGGGCAACCACGCCGAGATTATGGGTGACATATAAAATACCTGTATTCTGTTCTTGAGTCAGATCGCGGATCAAATCCAAGATTACCGCCTGGGTGGTGACATCCAGATCAGTAGTGGGTTCATCCAGGATCAGCAGTTGGGGATCGGTGCATAATGCCATGGCGATCATCACTCTTTGCTGCATACCCCCGCTGATCTGGTGGGGGTATTGCGCTGCAACTCGTCCAGGATCGGGTAATCGAACCGTCTTCAACCACTCGACTGCCTGTCGTTCAGCCTCTTCTTGGGAGAGGTTCAAATTATGGCGAAGCGTCTCGATCAGCTGGTCGCCCACCTGCAGAGAGGGATTTAAGGCTGATTGTGGATTCTGGGGGACTAGGGTGATCTGTTTTCCCCAAACCTGGCGCAGCTGATTATCATCGAGTGCTAGCAGATCAAGATCACCGAGGTGGATTTCTCCGCTGCGGATCGAACCCGTTTCTTCCAGGTAGCGCATAACCGCCAAAACAAGAGATGTTTTTCCAGATCCACTTTCGCCAACCAAGCCATATGTTTCCCCTCCCTGGATTCGCAGAGAGACCTCCCGCACGGCCTCCAACCACTCACCAGCCTGCTGGTAGGCGACGGTTAAGTTCTTGATATCAAGGATAGTGCCATCACCAGAATCGATCACAGTCATGATCTGCTTTGACTCGTCCTGGTTGTTCCCAAGATGCGCTTCATGCCATCGGCCAAAAGATTAACCCCGATCACGACCAGTGAAATGGCCGCGGCTGGGAAGAATAATGCCCAGGGGATCAGGCTGGCGAAAGGACGGGCTTCTTTGACCATCAAACCCCAATTTGGACTGGGGGGCTGCACTCCCACTCCCAGAAAACCAAGTGAGCCTACCAGGAAGATGGCATATGAAAATCGCAGAGCGGATTCAACCGATAAAGCAGGCCATACGGAAGGTAAGATCTCATGTATCAATATATACATTTGAGTTTCTCCTCCCAGACGAGCAGCTTCAACGAAGCCCTTGGGTTTTACTGTGAGAACGACACTTCGGACAACTCGGGCAACAATTGGGGTATAAACGATGATGATCACGATCAGGACACTGTACTGAGAGTTGCCAACTGTGCCCAATAGCAGCAGGGCAAGCAGCAAGGCAGGCAAGGCCAGCAGGCTGTCAAAAGTGCGCATGGTGATTTCGTCGAACCAACCACCCCGGTATCCAGTCAACAATCCGAAGAGAGTTCCGCAAATCACTGCAAACAATGTTCCTAATCCAGAAAGAACCAATATTTCCCGAGCTCCAAGGATTACGCGGCTGAAAACGTCCCGGCCGAGGTTATCAGTGCCAAACCAGTGTTCAGAGGAAGGAGGTTGTCGCGCCTCACTGGGGATGATCTCATTCTCTCCGTAAGGCGCGATCAGAGGTCCAAAAATCGCTGCTAATAGGAAGAGCAGCGTGATTGTTGTGCCTAAGGCAGAAATGGGTTTTGAATAAAGCTCTCGCAGTAATAGAGATAAGCGTCGCCACCAGGATGGGGCGACGTCAAGCGCGATGCTGGGGGATTTTGGTGCAGTTGTCACAGTTATTGATCAGCCAAATGAACAGTGGAAAGATCTGAGCGTCCAGGGAAAGGTTTCATTTGAAAATCGGCGAATTTATCACTTATGGCTCCCAACTGGGCGAAGAAATAGGGGACAAGAATCGGGCCCCTTTCGATCAGCATTTCCTGAATCTGGTTATAGGCTTCGACTCGCTCATTTTCGTTCATCGTTGTCCCAGCCAGAGTAGCCAATCTGTCAAATTCATCATCACAGAAATGTGATTCGTTCCAGTTGGCATCACAGGTCAGCATGGTGTTAAGGTAGAACTGGGGGTATGGACGTGAGCCCCACCCAGTAATGCCCAGATCGACTGCTAACCAACCATCATCGCCGTAATACACACTTTCCGGTTCGACGATCACCTCAACATTAATTCCGGCTTCTGACCATTGATCCTTCAGAACTACAGCCAGGTTTGGACGGTTACCGGTATCTGGCGTATGAAGTTCAAAATCTATGCCGTCCGGGTAGCCTGCGTCTGCCAGCAATTGGCGGGCAGCCTCGATATCTCTCTCTGGCAATGGGGTATCTTCCGAATAGTATTGTGAATACATCGGTCCAATGGGAGTGTCCCGGCCAATGGCGCCATACCCCTGAATAACCAGGTCATAGATCGCCTGGCGGTCGGTGGCCAGACGCATGGCCTGCATCAAGCGGGGGTCATCACCCGGAGATTGATCAGAACGCAGCCTCACGACGTCAAAGCTATTGGTCGCAGCTTGTAATGGGATTAATCCTGGCTCGTCATTTAGCGTGGTAAACAGGTCAGCGGAGAGCAGCATGACCAGATCAACCTGGCCGCTGCGCAAAGCTTCAGTTTGGGCAGTCTGGTCATTGAAAAAGATGAATTCAACTCCTTCAAGCCTGGGTTGATTCGGAAGGAAGTAATCTTCGTTAGCCTCCACTACCAGGCGGTCTTCGGGGCTGTAGGATACATGCTTGAATGGTCCGGTACCGATGAAATCAGCGCCAGGCTCGGTAGAATTGGCTTTGAGAACCAGGGCGTGGTTATCGCTCAAATCATATAAGAAGAATGGGTTCGGTTCCTTCAAAGTAAACGTCACTTCGAATTTATTCGTCGCTGTGATGTCCTCAATATTGCTGTACAGGTCCTTGGTGGGGGAATCGACATCTGGATCGCGCAGTCGGTTGAATGTCCAAACGACATCATCAGCCTTAAACAGAGTGCCGTCATGGAAAGTAGCATTTTCGACCAATGTAAAAACATACGTCCTACCATCCTCGCTGACTGTCCATTCGCGCGCCAGGCGAGGAGCGATTGTATTCTGCGGTGTCACATCTACCAGGTAATCATAGATGCTGTTGGCGATAATCACCTCGGGATCGGATGAGATAAACGCCGGATCAGTTTGCACAATTGGCTGCAAGGCAACTTTCAACACACCTTGATGCGCTGTACCTTCGGCAGGGAGGGTCGGGGTTGCAGTGTTTCCAGCGCAAGCCTGGATCAAGATCGCCAGGCTAAGCAAAATGACTGGAAAAAGTATGCTGCGCTTTTTTGATATTTGTCGAAATTGGGTAAACACTGTAATTTCCTCCTGCATGTAGATCTTCTTCATGTATTCAACTTACTTAAGAGAAGGCTGGTTAATGATCAATTTATTATCGGTCTTCTCCAGAAGGAGCACCAATCCGTTTGAACCGGTAAAGGTTTGCACCCATTAAATCGCTTTCTTCAAAAGTACTGGAGCAGCCAATAATATTGCTGATAAATCCATTATCCGGATCTTGTTATGGGCTGTCCCCGCTGAAATCAGTACAATGGTATGCTCAATCTCCTTGATCAGAAACCCGTCTGGCTCTGCTGTACTTGAAACACGCTTCAGTTAAAGCACTATATCCACTTTGGATTAATTATACGCAATCGGGCTTTGTTGTTCATCTTTGCCATGTTTGATTATGGCGCGCAGGAATGCAATTTCGCGATCATAAATATGGTTGCTGAGGTTTAACATCTCAAGTGCTGATGGTGATCTTAACAATTCTTGTTTTTTCTCGGGAGGCATTTGCAGCAGGATTGCACCTAAATGAGCAAGTTCCAATGGATCCTCCGGCAATTGATCCGGATCAAGTTCGATTTCCTCAATTTCATTGAGCAAGTGCATATACTGTTTGACTTTGGGCGCTAGACGTCTGGCTGGTGGAGTGAGCTGTTCTGGTAAATCGGCTTCTATGGGGTAATACTCCACCTCTCCGATCAAATAGGGTGAGCCATGGTCCAGGGAAAGTATTCGGAAGCGATGTTCACCGATAGTTTTGATATTCATCCTCCCCTCGGCCAGGGTTTGTACGTCGACGATTCGGGCAGTGCAACCGATAGTGTGAGGCTCTGCCAGTGGACCCAGAGCTTCACTTCCGTGCCGGATGAGAACTACGCCGAAAAGCTCGTCTTCATCCATGCATAATTGGATCATTTGTTTATAGCGCTCTTCAAAAATATGCAGGGGAAGAGGCATTCCTGGAAATAAGACAGTGTGTAGCGGGAATAGTGGCAATTTATGCATCGCATTTCTATTATACCCCGGGGGTGAAGACAGGTTGTTTAAAACTTAATATTATCAGCAAGCCTGGGGGATAGACCGTTAGATGGTGATTTCCACCCGAACCATGAGGTTCAGGCTATAATCGGTGAATTCCATGAGGAAGGAGACGGCATATGTCTGAGGCTCACCTTGAAGCAAACTACAGCATGCGACAATCACGTTTGGCGCAGGCTTTGCAAGCTGCAAACCTGGAAGCGATGGTGCTCAACGCTGGACCCAGCTTGACATACTTGACCGGGCTGCACTTTCACTTAAGCGAACGACCGGTTGTAGGATTGTTCACGCCAGATCTCTCCCCGGTGATCATTTTGCCAGAACTGGAAACCGGTAAATTGTCGAACCTGCCTTATCCTGTCCAGTCATTTGCATATGGTGAGGATCCTGGAACCTGGCAGGTGGTTTTCCAGGAAGGTATTCAGGCTGCTCAATGTGCAGGTGGACAGGTTGGGATTGAACCCCGCTGTATGCGCGTATTGGAAATGGGCTTCTTAGAAGGAGCGGGTTCATCAATAAAATTCTTACCGGGCGAAGCCTACATGGCTGAATTACGCATGCAGAAAGACGAAGCTGAGCTGGCCACTATGCAGACTGCGGTAAATATTGCTCAGAATACCCTGGAAGCTATCCTGCCAGAGATAAAACTGGGGATGACAGAAAGGGCACTTGCAGCCGAGATCACCGTGGGATTGCTGCGGGAGGGTTCGGAATCACAAATACCATTTGCCCCGATCGTAGCTTCTGGTCCCAACAGTGCCAATCCCCATGCCTTCCCCAGCGATCGCCAGCTGCAGAAAGGTGACCTGCTGATCATAGATTGGGGAGCAAATGTGGGTGGGTATTTCTCAGACCTGACCCGTACCTTTGCGATTGGTGAAGTGGATGACGAGTTGCAGCGCATCGCTCAGATCGTCCTGGAGGCCAATGAAGCAGCCCGCATGATAGCAGGACCTGGTGTCGCAGCAGAAGATGTTGATCACGCCGCTCGCCAGGTGATAGAAGATGGAGGTTATGGGGAATTCTTTATCCACCGCACGGGTCATGGTTTGGGAATGGAAGTTCATGAGGAACCATACATCCGCGCTGGAAATTCATTTCCCTTGACACCTGGAATGACTTTCACTATTGAACCAGGTATATATCTTCCGGGACGGGGCGGAGTACGCATTGAAGATGACGTTGTGATCACTGAGCATGGATTACGGAGCCTCAGCGATATGCCTCGAGAACTGAGGCTCATAGGTGGTTAATCCACATAAACAGCAGAGCTAAGTGGGACACGAATGTCATTCCACCATCGCAATTTTACGAGTTTGTTTGCATTCCTCATAAATGGTAATTGTTATCAGCGTTCGATTTCTCTTTTAGCAGCTGTTCCTGATTATGAGAGAGCTTGATGAAGCGTGATTTAAGCCTGGTTGGCATCGCTATGTTTGCCTGGGGCTTAGGCGAAGGGTTGTTCATATACTTCCAACCCATTTATCTGCAGGAATTGGGCGCAGACCCGATCTTGATCGGAACCATCCTGGGTGGGTTTGGATTGGCCATGACTGTTTCGCATATCCCAGCTGGATACCTCGCTGACCGCATTGGACGCAAGCCAGTAATGGTCGCTGCCTGGGTTACTGGTACGGCTGCTACCTGGACGATGGCTCTGGCGGATTCCTTGCAAGTATTTGTACTTGGTATGCTGCTTTTTGGCTTGACAATGTTCGTAATGTCGCCATTGCAAAGCTACCTGACCGCTGCCAGAGGCAATCTGTCAGTTGGCAGGGTGGTCACGCTGATGTCCGCGGGATTCAATCTGGGCGCAGTGATCGGTCCTATATTGGGGGGGCGAATTGGGGATCAATTTGGGATGAAGCAAACTTATCTCCTGGCGGGTATTATCTTTCTGCTTTCTACAATAATCATCTCATTTATCGGCTCCCAACCTGTAGAAAGAGCTGCTCCTACCGAAGGAGGTAAGCGCTGGTTCTTCTCGCCCCACTACCTGGTGTATATGGGTGTCATTTTCCTGGCTCTTTTCGCCATGTATCTGCCCCAACCGCTAACCCCCAATTACCTTTCCAACCAAGGTGGTTATGATTTGACCCAGATAGGATTGCTTTTTTCAGTATCCAGCATAGGAGTAGTGGTGTTGAATCTTATTTTGGGTTCATTGCCTGCCCGAAGTGGTTTTCTTCTAGGGCAAGCAGGCGTAGCAGCCTTCACCCTGATCCTGTGGTGGAGAAGTGGTTTACCCTGGTATTTTGTGGCATTTTTTATGCTTGGTGGTTATAGAACCGCGCGCAATCTTGGAATGGCGCAGGTCCGTGAATTAGTTCCTTCAGCCAAGATGGGACTGGCATATGGTCTGGCGGAGACAGTCGGTGGCACAGCGGTTATTCTGGCCCCGCTCTTGGCGGGATTTCTTTATTCAAATGATCCAACTTTAATGTATGCCATAGGATTTGGGCTTATCCTATTATCTCTTTATATAAGTGGTCGATTTTCTCCTGACCCCCACTTAGAGGCTGAGAGATCAGCTGCTGTGCTAGATTTGGCTCCCCAAAGCACTCCTTCAGGTGAATCGGAAAGTTGATTTCCGCGTACTCTTTTTCTGATTATCTAATAATGGAACTGTGAGAAATTCCCATTAGTAAAAATAAGCACTCTCCATTTAATAAACGTTGAATTCGATCCATAAGTAAAATTATCACCTGCCAACAAGAATCACTGGTTTTTCTGCACCATCAAATCCAATATCCTGAAAAAGAAAAAGACCCCATTGGTTTAATGATGGGGTCTTGAATTTCACTCAAGAATGTTGCCAACTTCAGATGAACTGGTTTTAATTAATCTTCCTTTTGAGCCGCAAGCTCTTTCTGGCGGGTATCGATCAATTCCTGGGCAATGTGGGTGGGCACCTTCTCATAGAAGCCAAATTCCATGGAGAATATCCCGCGGCCGCCGGTCATGGAGCGCAAATCAGTCGTATATCGCTGCATTTCAGCTAAGGGAACCTGAGCGGTTACTATGGAACGACCTTTCGCGGTATCCATCCCCTGGACTCGAGCGCGACGAGTATTCAAATCTCCCAAGATATCCCCCATATTGGCCTCGGGAACGGTTATTTCTACATTCATAATCGGTTCAAGCATGACTGGGCTGGCATCTTTAACGGCCAGCTTGAAGGCTTCCCGCCCGGCGATTTCAAAGGCCACCGGTTTGGAGTCAACCGGGTGTTCTTTTCCATCAAACACCTCAACTTTAACATTCTCTACCGGGTAGCCAGCTACGACACCTTTCAGCATGACCCCACGCACACCTTTCTCGATGGCTGGCATATAGTTCTGGGAAATAGATCCACCAAATACTTTATTTACAAATTCAAAATTCTCATCCTCGAGTGGGTCTACCCGCAGGTGAACCTCAGCAAACTGTCCTGCCCCACCGGTCTGCTTTTTATGGCGGTATTGGGCTGAGCCCAAGCGGGTTATCGTTTCGCGGTAGGGAACGCGCGGTTCTTCGGTCATCAGACCGGTCTGGAATTTCGATTCCGCTTTACGAATAGCGACGTCAATATGTTGATCTCCCATCCCCTGTAAAATTGTCTGGTTAGTGCTGGGTTCCTGATTCCATGAAAGGGTCATATCTTCTTCACACAGGCGAGTGAGGGTTGGGCTGAGCTTGGCAGAATCCGATTGAGTTTTCGGTGAAAGAGCCACGCGAAACAGTGCGGTTGGGTAATCAGGTATTGGGAGTTCTAACGGATGAGCCCGATCACAAAGTGTGTCTCCAGTAGATGTATCGGATAGCTTCGGCACGGTGACAATATCACCAGCGTGGACAGTTTTTACGGGGATAGCTTCCTTGCCTCTGATCAAATTCAGGTTGCCAATGCGTTCCTCAGTAGTCTTAGTTTGGTTCCAAACTCGTGTATCGGATGAAAGCATCCCGGAATATACCCGCAGATAAGTGATCTTTCCAACAAATGGATCAGCAGTAGTCTTCCATGCATATACTCCAAGGGGGCCGGAATCAGAGGCAGTTAGTTCTTCGTCGCTATCTTTCCCTTTTGCTACAACAGGCTGGTTATCTGCTGGGGAGGGCATCAGATCGATCACGGCGTCTAAGAGCTGCCCGATACCAGTTTCTTCAGTACTAGCAGTCACAAATACCGGTACATAAGAACGAGCACGGAATACACCCACCAGACCACGCAAGATCTCTTTTGCATCCAATGTTTCGCCTTCCAGGTATTTCATCAGTAGTTCATCTTCACCTTCTGCTGCAGCCTCAATGAGCTCATTCCGGGCAGTTTCCGCGTCATCAGTGAATTCAGGAGGAATATCAGCCGCAGTCTTCCCATCTCCTGCATAGCCTTTCATTGTCAAAAGGTCGATCACACCATTGAAATCCTGTTTCTCACCCCATGGGAGTTGGACAGGCAGCAATCGCACTTCGGATAATTCTTGAACTGATCCAAGCGCCTTCTGAAAATTAGCAGTGTCACGGTTCATCTTATTGATTACAACGAAGCGGGGAATATCGAATTGATCGCAATAATTCCAGGCGATCTCAGTACCTACCTCTGCACCAGCTACCGCATCAATGACCACAATAGCGCCATCAGAGACCCGTAAAGCGGAGATCATTTCACCAATAAAATCATTGTAGCCAGGAGTGTCCAGGAAATTTATCTTATGGTCATTATGCTCAACAGGAATGACTGCTGTGGAAAGTGAAATCCCCCGGCGAATCTCTTCATCTTCGAAATCGCTGGTCGTAGATCCATCTTCAACCCTACCTAAACGAGTGGTTGCCCCTGAGTAATGAAGAAAGGCTTCCGCTAACATTGTCTTTCCAGCACTGCTGTGGGAAACGAGAGCAACATTGCGGATGGATTCAGTTTTATATTCTTTCATTTATGGAATGTCTCCTATATTAATTATCTGACTGCCTGATTTTAAGGTAATACGCGGCTATTGTCAAAGAGGGATTCATGGAATCAATGGAAAATCACTTAAGGCAGTCATGATGCCTGAATTGTCGAGTAGAATACTCTGGATTATGAGCTGGTTAAGACGAATTTCCTTTAATCTACTGTATTTTTGGAATCCTCCCTGGGATACCCAAATATCACCGCCCGAGCTGATTGAATTTATAGAAAATCATCCACCCGGTCGGGCATTAGATCTGGGATGTGGAACCGGCACCAATGTGATAACTCTGGCGCAGCATGGCTGGGAAGCGACCGGTATTGATTATGTGGGTCGTGCAATTCGGATCGCCAGAAGGAAAGCCCAACAGGCAGGTGTGCCGGTTGAGCTGCAAATTGACGATGTATCCAAGCCCAAGCATATCACAGGAAGTTTCGATTTAATACTAGATATTGGATGTTATCATAGTCTAGATTCCGATGAAATGGATGCATATGTCCGCAGCCTGGAAAGGATCAGCGCTCATGGCGGCACTTATTTGATGTATGGTTTTTTCCAGGCTCAAGATGGCAGTGGACGAGGGATGTGTAAATCCGATCTGGATCGATTCGAGACCAGCTTCGATCTGATAAATCGAGAGGACGGGATTGATCGCGGTGAGCGAGCATCTGTCTGGTTGACTTACAAAAGATCTCCTGATAAACAAAGGTAATTAATTGATGAAAGTATTATTCTTATTCCTTGATGGCATTGGTCTGGGAACAAATGACCCCCAGATTAATCCATTCGCAAGAGTAGAAATGCCTCACCTGCAGAGGTTATTGGGAGACAAGAAGCTGGTGCTGGAAACACTCTCTGCAGCCTCAGCCAAAACCCTGAGAAATCCAGGTGGATTAGAAACTGAGCGAGCTTCATTATTCGCCCTGGATGCTGGATTGGGAGTGGATGGTTTACCGCAGTCAGCAACGGGACAGGCAGCATTGCTGACAGGCATCAATGTATCCCAGGAGATCGGATATCACTATGGCCCAAAACCAAATCAGGAGGTGGCAGCCTACATCCGGAATGGCAATCTCTTCAGCACTTTGGCTAAGGATGGCTATAAATCAGCTTTATTAAACGCTTACCCTCCGGGATATTTTTCTGCCATCCAATCTGGCCGCCGGTTGTATTCCGCTATTCCTCTAGCCGTGACGAGCGCCGGAATCCCACTAAAAACCTTAGAAGACCTGATGGATGGACATGCCCTGTCAGCTGATTTCACGGCACAAGGTTGGCGGGATCGACTGCAGCTCCCAGATACACCTGTGTTGACGCCTGAACAAGCTGGAGAACGTCTGGCGACCTTGATGGACGATTATGACCTGGCAATCTTTGAGTATTGGCTGAGCGATTATGCCGGGCACCATCAGGATATGCAAGCGGCACAATCTCTGTTAGAAACCTTTGACCGGGTGCTGAGCGGTTTACTTGAGACCTGGGAAGATAAAAAAGGCTTGATCCTGATCACCTCCGACCACGGTAATATGGAAGATTTAGGGACCCGAAGACACACCGCAAACCCGGTACCAGCACTGGTGATTGGAGATGCAAAGTTGAGGCGAGATTTTGCAGCTGATTTGACCGATATCAGCGGAATAACTCCGGCGATTTTGAAATCTATCCGGCAGAGTATATAATTATTCTCACCATGATGAATTCCAGGAGTTTGATTTGACCAAGGTCGCCATTGTCACCGACAGCACAGCCTGTATCCCTGAATCGATTCGGAATGCCCTGAATATCCATTGGCTGCCATATTATATTCATCGTGGTCAGGAATCTCTCCGGGACATGGTAACAATCAACCCCAAGGATTTCTATGAGTGGTTGCCGACTGCAAAGGAAATTCCGCAAACGGCTTGCCCAGGTCCGGGGGAATATGTGGCCATGTATGAGAAGCTGGTTGAAGAGACCGGTGCGCAGGAGATTGTCAGCATCCACATGACCTCAATAGGGAGCGGGGCTTACCAGGCAGCTTGTACAGCGCAGGAAATGGTCAAGGAAGCCATTCCTGATTTATTAGTGGAGGTTGTGGATACACTGAATGTTTCAATGTGCCATGGATGGATGGTGATCGAATCTGCTCGCGCTGCCTTGGATGGAAAAACGGTGACCCAAATTCTCGATCGGATCAAAGAGATGATCCCGGTCACTAAAATGCTTCAAACTGCAGACACATTGAAATACTTATATCTGGGTGGCCGGATCGGGAAAGCCACACACCTGGCAGGCAGCTTGTTAAATGTCAAACCGTTAATCAGCATGGAGGAGGGGGTAATTGTGCCAGCAGGAATTGCTCGCAGTAGAAAGCGAGCTTATCAAATGATGGTCGACCGGGTTGAGGCAGCCGCCGGTCATCTTGGAAAAATCAAGATCGCATACGTTCACGCAGCCGCGCTTGAAGAAACTGAAAAAATCAAAGAGTTGGTCGAAAAACGGATGACTGTTGTTGAATCAATCGTCGCTGAACTGACACCTGCACTGGGGGTTCACACCGGACCGGGGACAGCGGGCTTGTGTTATTATCCAGTCAGTGATTGATCTGTAATCCAAAAGAACGATAAAAACGAATATTATCTTTGGAGCTGCCCAAAATGGCGGTATTTTGTACTTAAATTAGGACGGTGGGGTGATGTCACCAGCAAATGTTGGTTTGGTTAGAATATTTGGTTTCACTCAGGGGGGAAAATTTGCCAGCCTCGTTCGTGTGCCAGCTCTAACAAATCTTGATCTGGATACGTTGCTATAGGATGGCCCACTAACTCCAGAATGGATTGATCTGAGATCGAATCAGCATATGCATAACTGGCGGGATAGTCGATATTGATCCCATTTTCTTCCATGTATTGAATTGTCAGGCTGACCTTATTATCGTCGATACAGGCAGGTCCGATGCTGCGTCCAGTATAGCGACCATTTTGAACTTCTAATGAAGTTCCAACGGCATGCTTCGCCCCAATCTTCTCTGCAATTCTCTTTAACAGGGGAACAGGTGTACCAGAAACCAGGACGGTGATCTCCTCATTATCCCGATGGTTTTCGAGAATCTGGCAGGTGTCAGCCCTCCAGTGTTGGTCCATATAGTTATCTATAACCCAATTCCAAACCTGATCAGCTTCAGCTAATGTAAATCCCCGTACGTACCAACCCAGATGGGCAGGCCAGGGTTTTCGATAGGTTCCCTCAGAAATTACTCCCAATTTACGAAGAAAATAAAAAGGCATGTGATAAACCATATACACACGATGAGTCCATTGTCGTTGTTTGTGTACCCGGAAATAATCCAAAAAGCCATGCCAGACATGGGCTTTGGTCAGCGTGCCATCGAGGTCGAAGAAAGCTGCCTTGTTGTAAGGGATATTCATTCTGCTATATAAAGATTGGTGCGCCGCACCCATTCCGGAAATGTGCGACGCACCACAGGTTAGTACGAATATTAAGCTGGATTATTCGACAATTTCTGCCTGGGATTCATTATGTTCCCGCACAAGCTCCCTGCGTAAGATCTTGCCGACGGTGGTCTTGGGCAGTTCATCGCGGAATTCTACCTGGGTTGGGACCTTGTACTTGGCCAACTTGTCGCTGCACCAGTTTTTAAGTTCCTCTTCGGTGAGTGTCTCGCCTGGTTTAACCACAACCCAGGCTTTAACGGTTTCACCACGATATGGGTCGGGGACACCCGCAACTCCGACCTCCAGTACCTTGGGATTATCAGAGATAACCTCCTCAACTTCTCGAGGCCAGACCTGGTAACCACCTGGTTTGATCAATTCCTTCTTGCGGTCAACGATATAGAAGTAGCCGTCTTCATCCATGCGAGCGATATCACCAGTGTACAGCCAACCCTCTCTTAAAGTGTTAGCTGTTTCGGTGGGCATGTTGTGGTAGCCCTTCATCACCATGGGTCCTTTGATCACTAATTCGCCAATTTCTCCTGTTGAGAGAACAGTGATTTCATCGTCCAGACTGATGATGCGGCAATCAACGTCAGGCAGTGGTAGACCAATAGAACCGGTTCGATTTTCACCAAGAATAGGATTGCAATGAGAAGCGGTAGGTGTTTCGGAGAGTCCATACCCTTCGAAGAGAATACCACCGGACAACTTTTCAAACTTCTCCTTCGTCTCACGCATAAGCGGCGCGGAGCCGGAAATGCAGGCTTTAATCGAACTCAGATCGTATTTCCCTGCCAGTACATCGGGGTGATTGTTGATCGCGTTGTAGAGCGTCGGCACTCCAGGGAAGATAGTAGCCTTATATTTTTGAACGTTACTCAGTACATCTTCCAGGTCCCGGGGATTGGGGACCATAACCATGGTTGCGCCGGTAAAGATAGCAAAGAGCATCCCGGCCACCAAGCCATACACGTGAAAAAGTGGGATGGCCATTAAAACCATCTCCTGCCCATCCTCAGCGTCCACCATCCACATGCGGACTTGCATGGAGTTAGCGACCAAATTACGGTGCATAGCGATGGCGGCTTTTGGGACACCGGTCGTCCCACCGCTATACTGGAAGAGGGCGTTATCTTCTGGTAAGACTTCTATCTCGGGACGATCTTCTGGTTTGTGATCGTTTATTAAATCTTGCATCCAATAGTCACCCTCAGCAAGCTGAATTCGGAACCCACCCTTTTTTTCTTTGGTCAGTGTGAAGAGAAAGGCCAGAATTGAAGGAAGGGTTTCCTTTAAATTCGTCACGACTAATGTTCTGATTTTTGTTTTCGGTTGTACTTCCTTAATTAAATTATAGAAATTGCTCATCACCAGCATGAATTCAATTCCTGCGTCATTAGCCTGGTGTTCGATTTCACGCGCGGAATACAATGGATTGACCGCCACGACGATTGCGCCGAGTTTGAGGACTGCGAAAAAGGCCATCACGAATTGGGGGGTATTGGGCATAAATATGCCCACCCGATCGCCTTTCCCGACACCCAGGTTGGCCAGGCCTGCTGCCAGGCGATCTGTCACCTCTTCCATCTCACGATAGGTTATTTTCGCCCCCTTAAAAATTGTACAATCGGAATCAGGGTATTTCTTTGCGGATTCTTCAAGCAATTTGAACACTGGGACTTCAGGATAGTCGATATGGTGTGGAACCCCCTCATCATACCGGTTCAGCCAGGGCATTTCACTCATGATTTGCCTCCTTGATGGATAAGTGACCCACGACCGATTAAAACCATAACGGACACTGGTTTATTCTAGTATAGGGAAATTGTATTAAGTTGTCAATCGGATTCCAACCAATTCCTGAGTAAAGTTTCAACATCAGTGATGAATTCATTCCTGACCTCAAACCAATGGATATCCGGATCATTTTCCTTAAACCAGTTGGCCTGGCGGCGCACCAATTGCCGGGTGTGTCTTTTGATCAACACCACTGCCTCTTCCAGGGTGGTCTCTCCCAGCAGATGATCAATAATCTCCCGGTAACCGATCGCGGAAAAGGTGGGCAGGTCAGGCGCATATCCCCTCTCCAAGAGCGCCATGGTCTCTTCCACAAGACCAGCATCCAGCATTGCATCAATGCGGGTATCAATGAGAGCATAGAGATCGGCCCGCGGCATGCTCAGACCGATCTGCATGGCTCGATACGGTGACAGACTTTGTCCCCGCTGGCTGGAGAACTTTTCCCCGCTCCGCAAGATGACTTCCAGGGCGCGGATTGTACGACGGAGATTGCGATAATCGATCTTGGCTGCGGCCTCCGGATCGAGAACGGCTAACCGGTCATGTAACCCATCTGCACCGATCTCTGCTGCCCAAGTTTCAAGGCTTATGCGAAGTTGTGGGTCGGGTTTGATCTCAGGGATCTGCCAGCTCTCAAGGATGGCGCGTACATACTGCCCGGTTCCCCCAACGAGAAACGGTATCCGCCCTCTGGAATGGATCCCGTCAATCGCTTCATGAGCCGCACGCTGAAATAAGGTTAGACTCCAGACTTGATCGGGATCAGCGATGTCTATCAAGTAGTGAGGTACCCGCTTGCGCTGTTCGGGGGATGGTTTTGCCGTGCCGATGTTCATCCCCCGGTACAAAAGTCGTGAATCGGCAGATACGATCTCACCATCCATTCGCTCAGCAAGCTGGATTGCTGCCTCTGTTTTCCCTACCGCAGTCGGACCCAAGATTGCCACCAGGGGTGGTCGCTTTGTAACCCCATCTTCTGGGGAACGGATTTGCTCAGGTAGTTCCCGATCGATCCGCAGGTCATCGGACTCAACGAAGGGCATTGTCAAAATGGTGGATTATTGGTGCTCGATCAGGGTATCGTTCAATTGAGATTACATCGATGCGCCAATCAAGGTCTAGGTCAGGATGTTCTTGCAGGTAATGTTGTACAGCGGATATTAAGTTTATCTGTTTCCGGGGAGTCACTGCTTCTTCCGGATATCCAAAAGATTGCGAAGTACGGGTTTTCACTTCTACAAACACCAGCAATTCTTGTGATTCATGAGATTCTGCAGTTGCTCCGTAAACCTTTTGGGCAACCAGATCAATTTCGCCATATGGGGTTCGTTCATTACGCGCAACGATCGTATATCCTTGATCGACCAAATATTCTGCAGCATGTGCCTCCCCCCATCTTCCTAACTCCTGGCGCGACTGGCTCAATTCTTTATCCTTTTAAAGGGTTGCAGGATCCGGCTAAAAAATCCCCGTTTGCGACCCACGAATTTATCCCAAATCTCCTGATAATGTTCAAGGATAATCCCGGTTGTATTTTCAATCGAATACAAACTGGCAGCTTGTTTGGCCTGGCGGGACATCTTCTCACGATTTTCGGAATCTGTTACGATTCGAGAGAGTTTAGCTGTGAATGCAGCCAGGTCTTCTTCCGAAGCCAGATAGCCGGTTATACCGTCTTGAATAATATCTCCAACACCTGGTGACTGGATACCGACAACAGGCAGCCCAGACGCCAGGGCTTCAATCACTGAAAGAGGGTGGACTTCAGATACTGAAGCAGTCACAAATGCATCTGCGGCAGCCATATAAGCAGGCAGATCATTGTAAGGCACCATACCGGTAAAATGGACACGTTCTGCCAGGCCCATAAGTCGAACGCGCTCTTCAAGGTTTTCGCGATCTGATCCATCTCCGATGACCAGGAGTCCGACATTCTCATAGGTATTGGCGATACCGGCAAAAGAGCGCAGCAGAAAAGGCAAATTTTTCTCTATTCCCAGGCGACCCATATAAGTAAGCACGATATCATCTTGCTTGAATCCGAATTTTTGGCGAGGGATGGGTTGCTTTACAGCACCGAATGGTTTGATATCGACACCATTAGGTATGATATTTATCGGCGTATCAACTCCCAAATGTACCAACACATCGCGCAACCCCGCAGACGGGGCGATCACGAGATCGCAGGATTTGCAAAATGAGGGCATATATGCCCGCATAAATGCATCTCCGAAAGCCTCCGGGACCATGGGAAGGTATGCTTGAGCGTAAAGATCATAACGTGTGTGGTTTGTGAATACAAGTGGAATCCCGTGCTGTTTAGAATAACGTATGGCAAGCCGTCCGCTGGTGAATGGATGGTGTACATGGAAAAGATCCATTGTGCGAAGGATTTTTTGGGCTTGAGAGCTGTATCGAACACTCACATAATACCCGGTATCGACAAGCGGCATACCCCGGGTGCGGATAATATTCGGTTCATCATCCTGGTAATCTTCCCCACCAAATGTGAAAACATACACATCATGCCCCGCTTTCTCCAGGAAGCGTTTGCTCAACGCGATGACATTGGTTATCCCACTGACATGCGGTTTGTAGCCATCTGCCAACATCCCAATGCGCATGTTATCAAACCTCCAATTCTAAAACCTTCGTCCAACTCAATCCTAAGCGCTTTGTAATATTCCGTCAAGAATCGGTTAAAATGCTTATGTGGAAAGGACCAGTTATCTCCCCAACGCCGATCGGTTAAGTATTCTGTCTGCATCGATATTGCTCGCCTATGCCACAAGTCGCTTCGTGGATATTCCACCGCGAGAGTTGGGAATGCAGCTGCCTGGTTTCTATCTTGCGATCCAGATAAATTTCCACACCGTAGTTGCTTTGTTAGTGGCAGGCTTAACAGCTGCCGGTGCCGATCTATTGCTGCGAGGTCATCCTGCCTTAGGTGACAAAAATACCTTGGAACATTGGTTATTGCCTGCCTTGACTGCCTGGACGCTCGGTATTCCTTTATACCAGTTGCCGGTTGGCCCGCAATGGTTGATGAGTTTCGCCATTGGGGGAGCGCTGCTGATGCTCGTCCTTATTGCTGAATTTATCGCTGTTGACCCTGATGACGATCGCTTTCCTTTAGCGAGTGCAGGATTGACAGCTGTGTCCTATGCCCTTTTGCTCATCCTGGCCATAACACTCCGTTCCGCTGACCAACGGTTATATTTGATCTTACCAGCTTTAGCGATTGCGTCTGGTCTGGTAAGTTTACGTACGCTTCACCTACGCCTACATGGGGGTTGGATATACCTGCCAACTCTGGCGATCACTTTGATCGTGGTGGGCATTATATCGGCACTGCATTATTGGCCATTATCTCCCATAACATACGGTCTATTGATCCTCGGTCCGGCGTATTCATTGACCAGCCTGGTCGGCGCCCTTTCCGAAGGACAACCCTTGCGCCGAGCGATAATAGAACCGGGGGTGGTTCTGTTAGCTGTTTGGGGAACTGCGTTATGGATCAGTTAACTGAGAAATTGATTCTCCAACCAGATCATTGGAGGAAAATGCTGGCCGACGTCAAAGGGCGAACTATGGAGGAAGCTTGTGGATTGGTTGGTGGCAAGGATCAAACCAGCATGGCAGTCTTTCCTGTCACCAATATTCTCCACAGCCGCTCAAGGTACCGCATGGACCCTGAGGAACAAATAAAAATTTTTAATCAGCTTGATGAAAACCAGTGGGAATTATTGGCAATTTATCACTCCCATCTCCAAGGTCGAGGTGATCCTTCATCCATCGACATCGCTGAGGCGATGTATCCTGGGGTGATTTATATAATATGGTTCAGACTGAACACCCTATGGGAATGTAAGGGGTACTTGATCGATAAAAATATCGTTAATCAGGTTCCAATCTTAATCTTAGAAGATGATCAAACTATTAGGCAGATTGGTTGATCCTTCAGGTTACTCATCATCTTCCTCTTCGGATGAGGCAGGTGGTTTACCATAAAGCTGTTCATACATGGCATACAAATTTCTCTGGTGCAACTCTTCGGCAAGTCCCCCGATCAAGACCCGGCTTTTTCCACATTCCTCCACTCCAACCTCTTCAAGCAGATCCAAAGGATATTTTCTACGACCCGCTTTGCGGACAGCCCGCCGGATTGCTGAAAGGTATGCCAGGTTATCTCTGACCGAGCCTTCAACTTCACCCCTCAGCACGATGTCACCGTGACCTTGAATCACATTCTCGAATCCAATTTTCCCGATATTCTTTAAAGAGTTGATCATATCGTCGACATTGCCATCCACAATATATGGTATTGGCATAAACACATCCCCCGCGAACATAATCCGGTCTTCTTCCACGATCACACCGATGTTATCGGGACTATGACCCGGGAAAGGTGTCAGGGCTAGGGTTTTCTTCCCGACACGCAGATTTAGAGAACCTTCAACGAAAGTGACATGGGGGAGGACAATCCTGGCCTGCCTGAAAGATGTGCCTTGTTTTCTGGCAGCTTCCAGGGATTCCCGTCCACGAGAGTCTATGAGCTCGCGGCAAAGAGCATGAGCGAGGATAGTTGCATTGGGGAAGAGATAATTCCCCAAAGTGTGATCAGCATGATAGTGGGTATTAATTACATACCTCACCGGAACTTGTAATTCCTGCTCAATGAATTGTCGAATATGGATTGTCTCTTCTGGTAAAGCGAGCGTGTCAATAACGACTGCCCAATTCGGGCCGACGACCGCACCGGCGTTGACCTGTGCATACACATCACTTTGAAAGGTGTAGACGTTTTCGGCTACTCTTTCCCGTTGCAGCATTTAATTAATCCTGTCTTCTTATCTAATATCGAATGATCAGCGCCGATTTATTCAGCCAACCTGTTGATGATTTCCACATTACTTTGGAACTGAAGAAGAATAGCACAAACCAATGGTCAAAGTCAAGATAGTTTTACATAATATGTATATGGGATATTACGAAATTCATACTAAGGAGTGCCCAAAAGCAGCATTCCTTGACAGGCATTAGTCGCTCAGGTACAATTCCGCTACCTTATAGCCGGGGCCTGTAGCGCAGTGGGAGCGCGCTTCAATCGCACTGAAGAGGTCGCGGGTTCGAATCCCGCCAGGTCCACTGGCCGGGAATCAGCACCCGCCCCGGCAAAAACAATTTCATTGGGCCCATGGCGCAGTTGGGAGCGCGCCTCAATGGCATTGAGGAGGTCGAGGGTTCGAATCCCTCTGGGTCCAC
>JBEQLH010000131.1:0-8038 GCA_040326075.1 Anaerolineales bacterium | reverse complement strand
ATTGGAAATGTAAATGCCTTGCCATTAAAAAAAGACAGAGATATTCGTCAGGATTTGCAAGCCCAGTTGAATTCCCGTGTGCGCTGGACCGAGTCAGTGCGCTACATGCTTTCCGGCGGTGCAACAAACTTCGTCGAAATCGGAAACAACTCAGTATTGACAGGTTTACTTAAACGGATCGATCGTCAAGCTCATGGTTATCCCTTTGGTAATCCTGATGATTTCGAAAAGATTTCTTCTATCAATCAGTGAGCGATCTCAGGGGTACAGTCGCATTTTTCTCAATCGAATAAAAATATTGATTACGGTATAATAACCTCAACTTCGCATTCAGGAGTGCAGCATGCCCCTCCCCACAGGTCTCTCTTTGGAAGGTAGAGTTGCCATTGTTACCGGAGCATCGCGTGGAATTGGCCGTTCCATTGCCATTGAACTTGCCCGACGCGGTGCAATCACAGTCATAAACTATAAAGAATCTGAGGATGCTGCTGAGGAAGTCGTTTCAGAAATTCGATCTTCTGGCGGTAGTGCTCAGAGTTTCCAATCAGATGTATCAGATTTTAATCAAGCACAAAATTTGATCAAATTTGCCGTAGGCAACTTTGAAGGACTTGACATCCTGGTGAACAATGCGGGCATCACCAGGGATAAACTTATCATGATGATGACCGAAGAAGATTGGGATATCGTTATGGATACCAATCTTAAAAGCGCTTTCAACTGCTCAAAACCTGCTGTACGACATATGATGCGGAAAAGATTCGGCAGAATTATTAATATAACTTCCATAGCTGGGCAAATGGGCAATCCAGGACAAACGAATTATTCTGCATCCAAAGCTGGGCAGATCGGATTCACAAAAGCGCTTGCCCGAGAGGTTGCACCTCGCAGTATTACCGTCAACGGTGTCGCAGCTGGTTATATTGAAACCGATATTTGGTCAGGAGTGCCCGACGAAGCCAGGGAAGCTGTCCTTTCCATGGTCCCATTGGGTCGCAAAGGGGAGGCACAGGAAATTGCAGATATGGTAGCATTTCTTGCCTCCGATCAAGCCTCTTATATCACCGGACAAATTATCGGTGTTGATGGCGGAATTACCATGATGTAGCTTTTTTCATTTGTGGAGTATTATGTCTGAAAATCCCGTAACGCCTGGAAAAACAACAATATCAATCGATGTAATATTAACCATTGCTCGCCTCACGACTCTGGACGTCCCAGGGGTAAGTCGAATGAGTCGTGTTCCCTCCAGACGATTCAAGTCCATGCTGCTGCATCGTCAGGATGAAGATGGTTTGCATATTGAGGTTGAGGATGATACTGTGTATGCAGAAATCTACGTCATCCTGGACTCGGATGTGAATATTCGTGAAATTGGTCGCAACATTCAAACCGCAGTTGCCCGGGCGATTACTGATATGATCGGCATGCAAGTAGGATTGATCAATGTCCACGTTGAAGATATTGATTACCCACAGGTGGTTGAGGCTTCCAGCAGTCTATGAAAGCACGTACCAGAGCACGTTCAGTTGCTCTGCAGGCACTTTACGAAATCGATATGGTTGGTCACCCTCCCCTACTGGTGATCCAAAACCGTTTGTCAGACAACTCCTTTGATGAAAATTTGTCACAATTTATCAGTCAGATTGTTCTGGGTATTTGGCCCATAGTTGAAGAATTGGATCATTTTATCGCTGAACACGCCCCTGAATGGCCGCTTAAACAGGTGGCGTTCATCGACCGCAACATATTGCGGATTGCCTTGTGGGAATTCGCGGTCAGCGAAAATATTCCCATAAAAGTTGCCATCAATGAAGCAGTTGAACTGGCCAAAGAATTTGGCTCAGATAGTTCTCCCCGATTTGTAAATGGCGTATTGGGCAGTCTTGCACCCCGGCAGAATGAGATTCGCCAATCACTCCACCATCTTCAAACTCCAACATAATTAATCATGGATATACTCGGTATTGGTCCACTTGAATTCATCTTCATCCTGATCATCGCTTTGATTGTTCTGGGTCCGTCTGACATGGTCAAGGCTGGTCGAACCATCGGTAGGTTTCTACGCCAAATCGTCACTTCACCTACCTGGCGTGCAGTATCCCGCACATCCAGTGAGCTCCGTACCCTCCCCAACAAATTGATCCGTGATGCAGGTTTAGAGGATGACCTTAAAGAAATTCAGAATGTGACCAAACAGGCAATACCAACGGATTTAAATTCAGATTTAAACCAATGGAAGGAAGATGTCTCTTCCTGGACTACACCGCCAACTATTGGAAACACGACTCAAGATAATGAACCTTCGTCTGAGGATCCTCATGACCCTGATGACGACAGAATTGAAGAAGAGCAAAGCTGATCAATGCGAAGATTATTCCGGTTTATTTGGAACTTTATTTTAATTCCATTTCGTTGGATTCGATCCATTTTCCGTGAAATCAAAGATTTCTTAACCACAGATCCCGAGGATACTCCGCTCGGGGACTCACTTGAGAAAGCGGTTAATAATCCACAGAGCTTGCTGGTTCACTTGGATGCTTTTCGAAAGCATCTGACCAGAGCAGCACTCGTCCTGATAGTTGCGACCGTTATCGCTTTCGCATTTGCCTCGAAAATTATTGACTTGCTGGCTTTACCGGTTGGCGGCATTGATGCCCTGGTGGCAATCGATCCAACTGAGCCGATTGGCACCTTCATGCGGGTAGCACTGCTCACTGCTTTTGCTGTTACCTTACCCTATATTATTCTTGAGCTGTGGTTGTTTATCGCACCGGGCCTGAGCCGGGATTCACGTATTTTTGGTTTATATGCCATCCCTGTTGCGGTGATTTTTTTCTTCGGGGGAATGGCATTTGCATATTTTATTATATTACCCCAAGCCATCCCCTTTCTAATTAATTTTGGCGGTATTACCAGCCAAATTCGCCCCTCGTCATACATCCCCTTCGTGACTTCCATCATGTTCTGGATTGGGATTGCATTTCAATTTCCACTAATAGTATATGTTTTGGCACGAGTTGGTCTGGTCCGAGCACAAGTGTTATTAGATCAATGGCGGTTGGCAATTGTGATCATCGCTATAATATCTGCAATGATTACACCTACAATTGATCCGGTGAACATGGGTCTTGTTATGGGACCCATGATCGTCCTGTACTTCCTTGGTATTTTATTGGCGAAAATAGCAGAAAGAGGACGAAACCGTAAATTGAGTGAGCAGGAAACCCAACCAGATTCATTATCTCCAACATAATTACCTCTCTGCTTCGCAGCAATTGGAGGCAACATGCGCGCCAGACGCGCCGTACTTTACACCCCAGGCGATGATCTAAATAAAATCAGTAAAGTTATCACCTTGGGTGTTGATTGTGCATGCCTGGATATGGAAGATGGTGTAGCAGTAAGTCACAAAGAGGCTGCCAGACAGACAATTGCAGAAGCGCTGTGTACTCTTGATTTTGGTCGTACTGAACGCCTGGTTCGAATAAATCCTGTTGGATCTGGATTAGAACAGGATGATTTAATCGCTGTAATGCCCGCCAGACCAGATGGGGTTGTTATCCCAAAAGTGAGAGATGGATCCCAAATCAAGTGGGTTAGTGAGCAAATTTCTACATTTGAAGAACAATATAATTTACCCAATGGGGGGATTATATTGATCGCGATTATTGAGACCGCAATTGGTATCGTTAATTTAGGAGAGATCGCTTCTGCTGATTCTAGATTAGAGGCATTGATATTTGGCGCCGAAGATCTTGCCGCTGATATTGGTGCACATCGTTCCCAATCTGGGTGGGAGGTATTTCATTCCCGGAGCGAAGTTGTCACCCATGCGGCTGCCTATGGTCTCCAGGCAATTGACTTGGTCTACATTGACTTTCAAGATAGCGCAGGCCTCCAGGTTCAGGCTACACAAGGTGCTCATCTGGGGTTTGCTGGAAAACAGATAATCCATCCCAACCAGGTCATCCCAGTCCAGGAGGCTTTTACGCCCAACGATGTGGAGATCAAGGAAGCCGAAAATATCGTGGAAGCCTTCGCGGCCCACCAGGCAGCTGGTAAAGGTGCATTCGCTATGGATGGGAAAATGGTGGATGCCCCCCTGGTTAAATCTGCCCAAGCGGTGCTAGAGCGCGCCCGGGCAGCTGGAATAATTTAGTTCTCTCTGATGTCTCACAAGGTTGGTTTATTTTTCCCTAATAGGAGGTAATCAATGAGCGATCGCGTAGCAATCATTGGTGTCGGTTGGTCAGGTTATCGACCGATTACACCTGAGCTCTCATACAAGGAATTGATGTACGAAGCAGCACTCCGGGCATACAACGATGCCGGTGTTGATCCACGCCGGGATATTGAGAGCTTTGTGACAGTCGCCGAAGATTTTCATGAAGGTACCAGTATTTTCGATGAATACACTCCTGATCAACTGGGAGCGGTCCTTAAACCAATGCACACCATTTCTGGTGATGGCCTTCATGGATTGGCAACCGCATTCATGCTGGTTAAAACCGGTCAATTCTCTATTGTTGCTGTCGAAGGGCACAGCAAAGCCTCAAATATTCTCTCCATGCCAGGTGTCGTCGCTTACGCTCAAGATCCGGTGCTCAATCGACCTTTAAGGATTAATACTCATTTTATAGCCGGAATGGAGATGAATCGCTACTTAGTTGACTCTGACACAACTCAGCAACAGTGTGCCCAAGTTGTAGTTAAGAATAAACGCAATGCTCTCGATAACCCGTCTGCCCCTTATGGGGCAAAACTTACTTTGGAGGATGTGCTTTCAGGACCGCCCCTGTCATGGCCTCTTGGTGTTCGCGAGACTGCGGAACACGCAGATGGTGCTATCGTATTGGTGATAGCGTCCGAAGAAAAAGCTCTCGCACTGTCTGATCGCCCGATTTGGATTCTCGGTTGTGGGTGGAGTAATGACTCCCCTGGATTAGAGAACCGCGATTGGGGACAGGCGCACTATGTTAAAGGTGCTGCCCAATTAGCATATCGCCAGGCTGGTATAAACAGTCCATTTCAGGCGATTGATTTTGCAGAGGTTGATGATTTATACGCTTATAAAGAACTCCAAACATTGGAAGCTCTGGGAATTTTTGGACATGGCGAAGCTGGTCAAGTTACCGAGGAAGGTCTCACCCATAAGGATGGCTCCTTACCAGTCAATGTGTCCGGCGGCAGCTTGGGTATGGGAAACCTTCTCGATGCAAATGGATTAGCGCGGGCATTGGAAGTAGTTTTACAGCTGCGGGGTAATGCAGGATCGCGGCAGTTGGAGGATGTCAACATTGGATTAGCTCAATCCTGGCGAGGTGTCCCTACCGCCAGTGGTGCAGTAGCCATTTTTGGCAATTGAGGAGGAGGTATTAATGTCTATGCGTAAAGTCGCCGTTATCGGCGCTGGTATGACCAAGTTTGTTCGCAGAGCTCAGGAGACTGGTAAAGAACTCTCCTGGCAAGCGACACATATGGCACTTGAATCATGTGAACTTACGATGGACGATATCGAAGCTGTCTGCTTGGGAACCGCCCCAGACGCGTTCGATGGTGTCCATATGAATGGCGAATATCTGAGTGACGGGGCTGGCGCGTGGCGGAAACCTTATATGCGTTCTTATGTTGGGGGAGGCACCGGGGTCTTTGTCCCCATCCAGGGTTGGTATCACGTTGCCTCTGGTATGTTTGACCTGGTGCTGGTTGTGGCTGAGGAAAAAATGTCAAGTTACTTCCCTCACGCCCAAGGAGCGTTTTTAACGATCTTTGACCATACCACCGAACGCCCCCTGAAACCAAACCTGCTGTGGATCTTCGCCCTTGAGATGAATCGCTATATGCAGACTTATGGAATTTCAAAGGAGGATATTGCCCAGGTCGCGGTTAAAAATAAACGCAATGCCGCAGATCATCCCAGCGCCCTGCTCGGTGATGCAGATATCACCGTAGAAGATGTGCTCAACTCCGAAGTCCTTGCCTGGCCTGTCAACCGTTTGGATGTCAGCCCGGTCTCTGATGGTGCAGTTGCTCTCGTTCTCGCTGCTGAACATGTTGCCAAACGTCTCACAGATAAACCTGTTTGGATCGAGGGCGTTGGCTGGAATTTGGATACCGCATACTGGACGAATCGTGATCTGGCTTATCCGCGTTATGTCGAATATGCCGCTCGAATGGCATATGACATGGCAGGCATCAAAGAACCCCGTAAACAGATCAACATCGTTGAACCTTACGATCCTTTCGATTACAAGGAACTCCACCATTTGGAAGGATTACTGCTCGCTGATCGCGGTCAGGCTCCACAAATGGTCGTGGATGGCATCACCCAAAGAGATGGCGATATGCCAGTATGCCCCTCAGGAGGTTTACTGGGAGTTGGAAACCCGATCGCAGCTGCCGGTTTGATGAAAGTCGCCGAAATCTTTTGGCAACTGCGCGGTGAAGCAGGTGCACGCCAGGTCCCTGGGCAACCGAAACGAGGCCTGGCACAAGCCTGGGGTGACTTGATGCAAGTTGGTACTGTTGTAATCATGGGTCGTTGAGGAGGACATTATGTCAGACAAAATTTCAAATTACCCGGGGACTTCTTTAAGTGAAAAAGATATTCGCGATGGCAAAGTTCTTTCGATACACGATGAAATGCCTGGTGGTTTTGCATGGGACACCGGTATCGCAATTGGACGTTACCTGGCAGGATTAAGAGAAGGGATGATCCTTGGATCAACTTGCGTACACTGCAGGAAAACAGTCGTCCCCCCACGCACAGTGTGCGAATGGTGTTTCCGTCCTATGGACGATTTTGTACCGCTCCAGGACACCGGGACCGTCAATACGTATTCTTTATGTTATGTCACCTGGGATGTAAAAAGAATAAAAGAACCGGAGACTCCCGCAGTTATTGACCTGGATGGCGCGTCACCACTTCATGGCATCCTTCATAAATTGGGAGATGTCGACCCACAACAAATCGCAATCGGTATGCGAGTTCAAGCTGTTTGGAAACCTGAAAATGAGCGCGAGGGTGCGATTACAGACATCCTCTACTTTAAACCAATAGAGGAGTAGGAAGCATGAGCTTAATGGAACGGGACCCAAATGCACCTTCCGTTTGGCGTGGTGAGATGCAAGTCACAAATCGCTATACCTTTGGTATTGCTGGTGAACGATTTTTTAGATCAATAAAAAACGAAGGGCGTATACTCGGAACGCATTGCAAGTCTTGCGACCGCATGTATGTTCCCGCAGCTGCTTTTTGTGAAAGGTGCTTGAGCCAGCTCGATGAATGGGTCGATGTGGGAATTGTCGGCGAAGTGGTCACCTTTACTCATTTGTATGTTAACTTTGATGGCTCTCGACGCCAGGAACCTGAGACAATAGTATTTATCAAAATGGGCGATGGCGGCATCATCCATCGCCTGATCCTCAACGATAATGAGCATGTATCCATTGGAATGCAGGCCCAGGCAGTTTTCAAACCCCCTGCCGAGAGGGAAGGATCGATCCTGGACATCTCACATTTTGAACTATTACTAAATTGACAGAACCATATAAACAGTCATCCATTGATTCCACAAGCTCTTCTTCACCTGGCGAAAAAATAAATCGTCGAGTGATAAAATCCAGTCTCGGCACACGGCTCGCAATTTACCGGGGCCGGCCGATCGGATTAATAACCTGGATTTTGCTCTTCATCCCTGGGGGAATGGTCATAATATTCAGCTATCTCTATGGTACGTTCCTTGCAAGGAATGCATATCTCGAGCATGGACCAGCATTAGCGCTGATTCGCGCTCAATACTGGTTTGTAGGCGCAACAATTTTGCTGATTCTTTTGGTTGTATACTTTATTTATCGATTACTCCTCTCTCTCCAGCGCTTAGAGGTTTTCGATCGCGGTATTCTCCAGCGGAACCTTTTAATTCGCAAGGCAGCTTTCCGATGGGGTGAGTTTGCAGGCATTTCCTCATCGGCAACTGCGATCAAGCTTGGCGAAAAAAACATCCAAACTGTACCAAGGGGTAAATTACACCTG
>JBEQLH010000130.1:6461-8039 GCA_040326075.1 Anaerolineales bacterium | reverse complement strand
CTACCCCTTACCCAATTTTCATCGATTATCTTTTTTGAATATGAGGATAATTTTATCCGCAACTCCAGATACCACGCACTGTATCGCGTGGCATCTGGAGGATTGACCCCCTAAATCAATTTGTCGGTAAATAATTATTGTTTGCCCATCAATAATCTCGGATTGGTGTTTCAGCAGTAATAACAACTCCCCGGTACACCTCATCTACGTGATCTACCAATCCGTGGTCAATTCGCTCCTGGATAGGGATGATTTGTAGGATTGATAACTTATCGACCTGCGAGGATGAACGCTGCCAGAACCATTATCAACCCTGCCAGCATAATTAAATCCCAAGCCCAAAGTTTCTTCGAGATTTTGTTCATCAGCAATATATTCACAGCATTTACTCCATTGATATTATTGTTATCCGCTCTCACAATACAAATCGATTGACTGGTGATGCAAAACTACTCTGGCAGAATAAGAATGCCAATACAATACAATTATCTGCCAAAAACAGTCAAATTTTAGAATAAATTGGCCAAGGATTATAAGTTTTTGCGAATCGCGGGTCTGGTAATGCTCATTACCCCCATCCATCAACAATTTAGATTGATCGCTAAAACAATATTTTTAAACCCCTATGTGACTTGAGTGATTTAATGCTCTTAATTTTCAGATAGTAGAAATTGTGGATACCTCGGGAGGGGAAGATTTATTTGGTTATCAGCGGAATTTAGTTCTATTCTCCATATACATGAATTGCGCAGGACGGGCATCCAAGTCTTTCCCTGTTCGAGCAATCGATAATTGCGTTGAAGAATCACAAGTGATTGGATTAACATAGAAATTATCAAATCGGGCTTCAACATTTATCTCATCAAAGGAGGAGACAATCAGGCCAACGTATCCCATACCGGTATAGGTTTTATCCGTTATTGAGGTCAACAGGTTTCCGTTGGCGTAAACTTCAATCGAGGTACCAACTCGTTTAACCATTAATCGGTTAAGTTCTGTTGTCGTGTTGATCACCGGGGAGTATTTCACAAACAAATTCTTCCAGCCATTATTTTGATATTTCCAGATGGTGTAATACCCTTCTGGATCGATCTCGAAGGTATAAAAGCCGCTCCAATCTCCAGTAAGCCCAAAGATGATTCCATGTGATCCAATGACACCACTGGTGCTGCGCACATCTACTCCAACAAGGTAATCAGAAGCTTGAAAATCGGGTGAGGCACCAGCCCATGAATTTGCATTCTTCTCCAAGATTTCGTATTCGCCACCCACATATTCATATCGTTTATTTTCATCTTCAAAGTTTGGCCAGCCACTATTGGGATCGCTGAAATCGTCGATGTAAAGTGATTGGCAAGCTTTACGGATGACAATGGGCAGGAATATCGATGGTTCCACCTGGATAAAATCCTCTTTACTAGCTTTGGGCGGCACACTCACCTGACGGGAGACAGGAGAGAAAACGTATTGCTTATATGCAGGTGTAATTGAATAAGTTCCACTCGGTAGATCAATAAATTCATAATCCCCATTGCTGTCAGTGAAGACAGTTTGCCCGGCGCCGTCTGTAAGTGATAC
>JBEQLH010000130.1:0-6361 GCA_040326075.1 Anaerolineales bacterium | reverse complement strand
CAGGAGGAGGACCGCAACCAGGAACACATTCACCCCGCTAATGGATTTTCTATTCAGTGTAAACCTTCTTCCACGCCTGGTAGATTTAATTTTGGGAAATTCATCCAACGAAAACAATGTTCTGATAATTAATCGATTATCAACTAATTGTTTCCAAAACCAGCGTGGGCAGTCCGGATACGATTTTTTGCAGTTGATAGTCAAGACTTATCAGAGATTGCCAGTACTCTGGCGGGGAACCGATATATGAGTAAATCCCAGATATCAATCTTGATGCTCCCCGATGATTTAATATTATAGGGAATATCCTCGCGAAGTCAATTCCATAACGCAAGATTTCTACAAATCTAAACCATTTCAATTCCTTCATCGTATGATCTCCTGATATTTCAATGTTCTTGATGTTTGTGAATAAGTCCATTTATTCTTAGGTTCGCGATAAATATGACATATTTGAGCTGCCAATCCAATAGAATTAACTGCCAAAAACTACCAGTTTGGGTTAATCCTGGACGGTAAATTAAAGGTTGTAAGAAAAGAATACTCGGATTGGGGTAAATGAAAAATGAAAGTATTATTGCCCGGTGAACAATACTTTAACCTTTGAATTCGAGGATCGTATTTTTGTTGTGGGGTATTTTGAGATTCGGAAAATATTTACCAGATGTTGAATTTCTCCCCATACCACCTAGGTGTATTCAATCTCCCCAACATCGACCAGCCAGTGTTTGAAGAATCCGCATACCTTATCCTGGTACGCTTCCGGTCTGTCGTTGTATATCCAGCCATGACCAGTCTCAGGAACCTCCCATAACTCTTTTGGATCACCGGCGGAATCAAAATAATTGCGGATGAGTTCCTGGTCGAGTCCAACACCAGAAGAGATCAACAGGATCGGTCTGGGAGCGATCTTCCCGATCGATTCCAATACACCCATCGGTGGTGAAACCCCGCTGGATGCGCTCAGTAACCTGTAATCCATCCATAAAGCTGGATAATTGATCAGCTTGCGCAATGAAAACCCAGCAGACATTGGATGGTCAGTCAGTGTTGCTGGAGATGGGTCTTCAGCGATAATGGCTTTGATCGAATTATTTTCAGCGACAGCCCGGATGGCGATCTGACCGCCGAGGGAAAATCCCATCGCGCCAATCCTATTTTTGTCTACTTCCCGACGGGTCAGTAAATAATCAGCCGCGCCATTTAAATCATTCACTTCCAACCATCCCCGTGTACCCAGGTTTCCAGTTGATCGTCCGTGAGCGCGCATGTCATACATTAATAAGCCGAATCCCCGTTCAGCAAGCACGGAAGCAATATGCATTGAATCGAGCCGGTTGCCGCCCATCCCATGGGTCAGGATCACCGTTGCACTATTTTTGGGAGGGATATACCATCCGGACAGCTTCCAGCCATCCCGGCTGGGGAAGACCACATTCTCGAAATTCACACCAAGTTGAGTTAGTGGATCCTTCAAAATCGGAGTACGCACCGGATTCAGTGATCGATAAATATTTCGCAGCGCCGATCCAAAGTAAAACAGGAGACCAGCTGCCAGAAAGGTCAGAAGTGATAATTGGGTTAGTGCGGAAGAAGCTGCTAATAGGAATAAAATACCCCAGGCGATCAAGAACAGGCGAAAAAGATAATAACGAGGGCCGCGTTTGACCGGTCCGACATCTATTCCCCGCTTGGCATTATCAGTGGGTGTGGGCATGTGTGAGCTGCCTTAATATTATCGTTCTGCGTTATAATCCTTGAAAAGACTTGCATATATTAGATACCTGATGGTGTGCGATTAGGTTCGGAGCACAAAGACTAATTGTCGCAACCATTTATCCAAGAAATGCGACATAGGGGGAGCTGGCAAAAGTAGAGATCGCATTTTTATCCAGGGCTTCGCTCGGAGTGAGATCTCGGAGTACCAGGCACCCGCCTGGGCTATGGCTGTTATGTGAAATGGTATAAAACATCAATCAGCATCTGAACTGACTGCAGTTTACTGGGGTTCCTCAATTATATGTTCTAAGCAGGAAGTTCAGTTTCTACTAATTCGAGAATTGAATAAGTGCTAATAAGATCAAATATCAATGAGTGTTCGCTTTCTTAAGTTTTAGTTGCGGTAAATAGGTTATCAAGAATTTTTTGGGATTGAGCCCCAAAATGTAAGTAGTAATTATTGAAATGGTTTCTTCGACTGATCAGGATCAACGAAAAGGTTCACTTTGGGGGGTTTCAGATTTACGTTTAATACGTCTATTCTTTATCACGAATTTTATTACGACATCTTGGTTACTTTACCAATTGACTATTATTGGTCAACCATCAGAAACTTCTGATTTCTATAGATTATGGCTGGTTGCGTTTGGGATTGGCATACTCCTGGATATTATTCTTCTTGTGTTTATCGTCTTAACGTGGACAAGATTCAGGGGGGGATTAACTACCGGATTGCAGCGAATTATGAATGGAGCGTCGCAATACAGCTGGTTAGTGTGGTTGTGGTTCATTTTCAGTTCACTTGTATATGGATGGCTGGTATTAGGTCCCTACGGGTTCCTGTTTAATAGTCTTGGGGTTCGAATTTGCTTACTCTGGCCGTTGGTGGGTATAAGCTCCATACTCTTCCAGTCAATCTGGATTAAACGCAAGTTTTGGATAGTTTTTTCCGCAGCTGCAGTGTGGTATGCCGCGATTTATTTAATGCTTACTTTTTTGCCTGGAATCTCAACTTATCCTTTTACGCTCACCTGGTCAGAAGGGACTGCTTATTATTCCGCTTCCCTGTTCTTTTCCGAAAAAATTTATGGCATAAAAACCAATCTCCCGCTCATTAATCCATCCAGGCACATACTTCTGGCTATTCCTTTCCTCCTAAATGGCTTGCCAATTTGGGTTCATCGCCTGTGGGAGGTACTGCTCTGGCTGATCGTCAGCGGGATAACGATTACCCTGATTGTTCGACGCCTGGAAATACGCGATAGCTTGATCCGTTGGATTTTCTTCGCCTGGGTATTTATATACTTGTTTCAGGGACCTGTTTATTACTTTTTACTGATCAGCTTGATTCCGGTTCTCTGGGGATTTGATACAAAAAGGTTTAAGAAAACTTTGCTGCTTGTTCTTATTGGCTCAGCTTGGGCTGGGGTAAGTCGCGTGAACTGGGTGCCAGTCCCAGCCCTCCTCGCTGCAGTCCTGTACTTCTTAGAACAAGAGTTTGATCATCGGACCTGGCTGCATTATCTCCTGAAACCAGCCATTTGGGTTGCAGCTGGGACGATCACTGCACTGCTCGCCTGGTACGCATATGCCTCCTTTTCGGGCACCTCAATCGAGCAGTTTGGGATATATTTCACCTCGAATCTACTTTGGTATCGTTTGCTCCCCAATCCTACCTTCAGAGAAGGGGTTCTGCCAATGGCTATCCTTGTGTCGTTGCCCGTCCTGGGATTAATGGCAATTCGCCTCTACAAATCTGGCAACAATCTGCATATTATCCGCCGTCTTGGTATCGGTGCGATTTTATTAGTCTTATTTATTACCGGTTTAATCGTAAGTACTAAAATTGGAGGTGGGAACAACATTCACAATTTGGACGCGTATTTGTTTATTTTGCTTGTAGTTGGCAGCTATATTTATTTTGATAAAATATCAACAGATTACGCGATTTCCGAAAAAGATACACACCATACAATCACAAAAAGTATTATTGTGTTGGGTATATTCATCCCTATTATGTTTGCGTTGCAACAAGGAAAACCAGTGTCTTTTCCAATATCTGCGAATACTGAAAAAGCGCTTAAAATTGTCCAGGAATTCGCAAGCCAAGCTACAAGCCGTGATGGTAAGGTTCTGTTTATCGCGGAGCGACAACTATTGACATTTAATATTATCGAGGGCGTGCCCTTGGTCCCAGATTATGAACGCATGACTCTGATGGAGATGGCAATGGGAGGCAATGAAGCATATCTAAATGAATTTTCTCAACGGATCGCAAACCAAGAATTTGCGCTCATAATTAGTGAACCATTGAAAATAAATTACAAAGGGAAAAGTAAACAATTCGGTGAGGAAAACGATGTTTATGTCCATTGGGTATCCGAACCCGTGCTGTGTTATTATGAACCTGTAAAGAGGATATCCAAATTCCCAATTCAATTATTGATGCCGCGTGCAGAACCAGACGATTGTCCATACCCAAATTAGATAGGGGAACAGGCAAGTCAAACTCACCTTTAGATTATAATCACATCATCCAGAAAGGTTACTGACCTCATTTTTTGTATAAAATAGGAGTCGGAATCATGCGCGCCGTAGACATCATCACCAAGAAACGTGACAAGGAGGAATTGACTCGAGCAGAAATCGATTTCTTCATACAAGGTTACTCCGACGGAGATATCCCCGATTATCAAGCCTCTGCCTGGGCTATGGCAGTGCTGCTTAATGGTATGACTCCCCGCGAGACAACTGACCTGACTCTTGCCCTGGCGAATTCCGGAGAGATGCTGGATTGTTCCGTGGCAGTTCCTGTGGTAGTCGATAAGCACTCCACAGGAGGTGTTGGTGACAAGACGACCCTGGTGGTCCAGCCGCTGGTAGCAGCCTGCGGATTACCGGTGGGTAAGATCTCAGGGCGTGGATTGGGGTTTAGCGGGGGTACGCTGGATAAAATGGAGTCAATCCCTGGCTGCCGGGTTGACCTGAGCCGGGATGAATTCCTGGACCAGCTGGGCAGAGTCGGGGTTGTATTGACCGGGCAAACCGCTGATCTGGCGCCTGCGGATGGGAAATTGTATGCTCTCCGAGATGTGACTGGCACGGTGCAGTCGATTCCGTTGATCGCTTCGTCTGTGATGAGCAAGAAGATCGCCGGGGGCGCCAACGCCGTCCTGCTGGATGTCAAGGTCGGCTCGGGGGCTTTCATGAAGGACCTGGATGAAGCCAACCAGCTGGCGGAGTTGATGGTCGCCATCGCGGAGGGTTCCGGTCGCAGGGCGGTGGCATTACTCTCAGACATGAACCAACCTTTGGGCCAGGCGGTTGGCAACGCATTGGAGGTCAAGGAAGCCATCCAGACGCTGCATAACCAGGGTCCGGTTGATTTCACCGAACATTGCCTGGTTGTGGCTGCACATATGCTGGTTTTAGGGGATGTAGTCCAGGATGCAGAAGAAGGACGGGCTGCAGCAACAAAGGCACTCGAAAATGGGGAAGCCTGGGAGAAGTTTAAGCAGCTGGTAGCTGTCCAGGGAGGGGATATTACTTATATTGAAGACCCTGAGCGGCTGCCGAAAGCGAGTCTGATTGAGCCAGTTGGTTCCCCACGTGATGGTTTCCTCAGTAAAGTAGATGCCCGCATCGTTGGGGAAACTGCGTGCACACTTGGTGCGGGACGGGCCAAGAAGAGCGACGATATTGACCCCGCGGTGGGGATTGAAGTGTTGTGCAACGTGGGAGATATGGTTGAGCAGGGTCAGGTTGTTTTCAGAGTACACGCCAACCAGGCTGAGAAGCTGGTCGAAGCGAAGCAGCGATTACTGACTGCCCTGGACATCAGCGAGAGCCCAGTAGAACCGTTACCGTACTTCTATGGGGTGATCGGGGGATAAGAGAGCGTGTTCTATTCTGTATAGATCGGATGAATCTTTGTCGGAAAACTTGATTAAGTTGTAGTTAAAAAAGGGCGTTTTGTCTGGTGAGTAAATTTATACCCTTATTCTGACTCATTATTTTCAGGCATTGGAATTTCATCAGTGTACTCCTCAGGCATGAGAGTTCTAATGATCATCCAGAATTCAGTTGTATCTATGGTTTCGCCATTGGGTACACTTTCCGGGACCGATGGGGGTTGGGCTTTCAGGTCAGCCCACAATGCATCAGTGTTTATATCCGTTTGAGATGGTCCACAGGCTGGGAGAAATATAGCAACAAGGAATAGTACAGTCAGAAGAAGGTGGAATTTTTGAATTGAATAATTGTTCATGATAGCTCCCCTTACAAGTAAGTTGAATTACAGTGATTTAGCTATAATTATTCAAATTCCAACTGCCAATTCAAGGGTCAAGACTGCCAAAAACCTCCAATTATATTAAGAATCGAGGTAGCTGACCCAGAGAAACGATAGTATCGGATCATTTTTTGGTCATAGGATTAGAAATAAAATAACCTAGACCCAAGGTGAGGGTCTAGGTTATTTTGAAATATCTTGGTTGAATATCTCTCCTACAGAATGTGGGGTTCCCAGACTAACGGGTAAATTCCTCCAATTTACTCAACATTATGTCCAGAATACCTAATACCTGTTTAACCTCTTCTTCCTGGATGATCAAAGGCGGCAAAATCTGGACCACTGAAGGGT
>JBEQLH010000129.1:0-8071 GCA_040326075.1 Anaerolineales bacterium | reverse complement strand
CCTTCCTTAAATCCCGGATGCTCTGTTCGATCATTTATCTTAAGGATGGAATTCTAGTTCCCCAAAGTACAATCAATATCGAACCGGCATCTTCACGGCCTCCTGGCGCTCAGGATCATCGTAGTCCATCTGCTCGACCTGCTTGGCGTATACGTTGATACCTGGCGCGGCACTGACACCATGCGCGAAGACGCTCAGCAGCACAGTTGCCGCTACGACCAGGGAGATCAAGTTTTCCCCGGCCAGGTTGGCTTCCTCCTTCAGGAAAATGAGGCCTAACACGATGGATGCCAGACCGCGCGGACCAAACCAGCCTATGAATAAAATAGTAGAGCGATACAACTGGGCTCCGATCAGGGAGATGCCGACTGGCAGCATGCGGACGATGGTTAAACTCAATAAAGCGTACAACCCGGTCAGAGTACCGAAATTACCCAATATCGGCCCAACTAAGGTACCGAAAACGGCGAATACGAACAAGTTTAACAGCTGTCCCCACACCTCGGAGAATTCAACCATCTGTTCACCCGCGCTCTGGTAGCCGTTTTTTATCACCAGCCCAACCACAAATGCACCGATAAAGCCGTTCCCGGAGGAGACCTCAATCACAACCCACGAAAGGATGGCCATCGAGAGCAGCGCCAGCTGCTGCATGGCTGTTGACATCCATTTCCGTTTGTTCGCCTGTCCCATCAACCGTCCCCCGATCCAGCCAAAGAGCAATCCCAATAAGATCCCTAAGCCAACTTCCTGAATCAGGTAAACGATCCAGGAGCGATCTGAAAGCGGTTGGTCAACCCGGGCCAGGGCGATGAAGAGCATCAGGAAAGGGATGGCAAGACCGTCGTTTAGCCCAGCCTCCACATTGAGCGCCTGGCGGATGCGAGCCGGAACGCGCTTGCTGCTCATCACGGCATGTCCCAGGCCGGCGTCTGTTGGTGCCAGGATGGCGCCAAGGATGGCAGCCTCCCAGATCGAGAGATCAGTGAACATCAGGGCAGCTGCGATGGTTCCCGCTAAGATGATCAAAGGCATGCCGATCACCAGTAAGCGACCAGGTAGTGTTGCGCTGCCGATCAAATCGGCGACCTTGATGCGCGTGCCGTCAGTGAACAGCACCACAGCCAGGGCAATCTCCATTAGCAATAAAATTGGCTTAACATCAAAGATCGCCCCAAACTGATTTGGCATCGCGAAGTACAGCAAGATGCCCGCAGTGGTGAAGATCATTGGCCCGGTCAGGATCGTTCGCTCCAGCCGATGCGAGATCAGGCTGTAGAGAAAAATCAGCGCAGCCAGTATAGCGATTGCTGTCACGAGAATCTTATTGCAGGGTCCAAATTTATTGAATTATTGGGTGCCATTCGTCTTTGATGGTCTCCAGGCCGGGTAGCGCACATCTTTGTCACCTTGCGTGACCTGGAAAATCTCACCTGTCCAGGTGTCATAGAGGAACACATCAAACTTACCTGGCTGGTTCCGGTTCCCAGTATTTGCCCTGTCGGAGGCAAATACGACCCAGCGGCTGTCCGGCGACCAGGTAGGTGAATCATCGTTCGCCTGGCTCACGATCAACTGTGACAAAGCACTGCCATCGCTTTTCATAATAAAGAGCTGCCGTTGGCCTGAATCAGAATTCGTGCTTCTGAAGACGATTTCTTCGCCATCCGGCGACCATGTAGGATGGTATTCATCACCAGGTAGATCGGACAACTGCAATGTTTCTCCGCTGCCTTCAGCACTCATCACGAAAATATCAAAGTCCCCGTCCCTGTCTGAGGAGAAAACAATCTGCTTGCCATCCGGCGACCAGGCCGGGTTGCCTTCATTGGAATTTAAATCAGCAGTCAGGTTGCGCAGCTCGCTTCCGTCTTCTTTGATCACCCAGATATCCCAATCGCCATCATCACGTTTTGATTCGAAAGCGATTTCGCCTCCCTGTGGTGACCAGGCGGGATGCATATCTGCACCCGGATGGGTAGTGAGCTGATCTGCAATTTCATTAGTCTCTACTTCCAGCACATAAATGTCATAGTTTCCGAAGAGGTTCGAAGCAAAAACGAGTTTCTTTCCGTTTGGTGACCAATCCGGCATAGTATCATCGCTTTCATCACTCTTTAGAACTTCCGTCTTCTGGGCACCGCTGGTTGAAATGACCGAGAGATTATACGGCGGAGGTGAAATGCCAACCGCAACAGCCAGCTCATCTGATATTAACGGGGGCTGCACAAACCAGTGGGCTTGGCGATCATCGGTTGTCGATACTGCCAGTGCTCTCTCATCTGCACCGCTTTCGGTCATCAGGTGCAGATCGTACTTGCCCTCCCGGTCAGAGCTGAAAACTACCGTGCGGCCATCTCGTGCCCAGTCTGGTTCCAAATCAGACGCTGGATCATCTGTTAATGGTGTCTGCAATCTGCCGTCTGCCTGCATGATGTAGATATTCTCATCGCCATCTCTGTCACTTTGGAATATAATCCGCCCACTATCGGGTGACCAGGCTGGTCGATCGTCGTTGCCGGGATGATTGGTCAAATTTACCAGTGTTTTGCTATCGATATCGAAGCTGAAAATATCCCTTTCCCCCAATGGATCTTCGCTGTGCGCAGAAAATGCGAGCACGTCTCCCTGAGGTGTCCAGGCCGGACTGCGTACTCCTGAGACTTCTACCGTGTAGCTGGTCGGTTCTCCGCCTTCAAATATATTTAGCACGAAAATAGCATTGCTCACGGGATCCTGCTCTGTAAAAGCTAGTTGGGTGCCATCGGGTGACCAGGATGGTGCTACAGCCCCCTGGGGATGATCTGTCAGCTGCCTCACTTCCATATCCTCAATAACCAGCAGATAGATTTGATTGATCCCTGTCTGGTCAGACGCAAATGCGATCATCCGTCGATCTGGTGACCAAGCCGGATCACTCGCGTCGCCGGGGCTGTTCGTCAACCGCACCAGCCCCGATCCATCAGGATTTATCTGGTAAATATCCTGTGAGGCGCTTGTCCCTCGTTTCGAGACAAACAGTATCGGGGGATTCGTTTCTTGACTCTCGGAAATCGCAGTCGGGGTTGGGTCGACCAGCACCACTTCGACTTGGGCGGGGCTTTGAGCTTGGGGTGTTGTTTCCAACTCAGGCTGATCCTCCTCAAGGAGAGCTGTGATGCTGGAAACTTCTGCGCAGCTCGTTAAACCAGCAACCGAAAGTAATATGAATGGGAGGTAAATGAATATTCGTTTCACCGATTCACCTCCTTACTCGAGTCCCCTTTATCGCGCCTCCCAGCGGATGAGGAGCTATCATTTGTTTTGGATGTGCTTCCAGCATGTGAATGCAGTTCAATTGTCGGGAAAGGCATCTCAATGCCTTCCATTTGGTAGCGTTTATGGAGCAGTTTGATGAACTTGTGCCTGACCCGGTTGCGATCGGCGAAATTCTTGCAGCGCAGATAGACAGCAAGTTTAATATCCGAATCTGCGAAGTCCTTAAAACGGATATACGAGGGAGCTACAAGTTCCCCTTCTCCAATCCCACGCAGTACATCATCCGCAACCTCGATCGTCACCCTTTCAACCTGTTCTAAGTCACTGTCGTAACTCACGCCAACCATGACTTTCAACTCGTATTCAGAAGAGGGATGATCGAAATTTATGATCTCAGCCTTGGTAAGGAATGAATTCGGTACTATGATCTGGCTGTCGCTCCAGTGCCGGATTGAAGTCACATCCCACTCGATATCCACCACGCGGCCTTCTTCTCCGGATGGCAGGCGCACAAAATCACCCGGGTTGAGCCGCTTTGAGACAGTCAGCACAACGCCTGCGAAAAGGTTCGAAAGTGGCTCACGCAGCGCTAAGCTGAGGCCAAGCGTACTGCCCAGGAAAGTCAGCATCAGCAGGGGGGTCGGGACATTCAAAGTGTACAACACGACCATGATCACGATAACCACAGCAACCCCACTGACCAGGTAATTCAATACCGATACTGACGCCGATGGCTTGCGAGCGGTTATCAGCGAGACCCAGCCCGTTAATACGCGCACACCGATGATGGTGATCGAGATCAGCAGCAATCCCCATAGGATTTCAAGACCCCGCTGGCGTTCAATCGAAAGATCGCTGAAGCTGGTCAGGACCAGTAATACTATATACCAGATACACCAGAATAGAGGCTGCCAGTGCAGCGCGTGGAGAACGACGCTTGTCTTGCGCCGCTTCTTAGCAATTGTCCTGCGTTCAAGATAGCGTAAGACCACTTCCAGAACGATCCCCATCAGAAGAACACCTATCGCAAAAGCGATAGTGCGCAGGGGATCGATCCTGAGTAAGGCATCAAACTCTTCAGTCATCTTCGTAACCTCATGGACTGTATTCTACAACAATACCCCATTAATAGCTGGTCTCTACTTATCAACACTTACAGGAGATTTCATACTCACCAGTGTGTATCAATCGCTCTAAGAATGATTAAAAGTAAAACTGACGTGGTTATACATATTCGGCGAATCCGGCGTCAGGTAAAGCACTGGACTCCCTTGCTTGGGAATCTCAGCTGTCATCTGCATCAGGGTTCGACCTGTGGGTTTTCCAGGATAGACCAGGATCGGGCGCGTTTTGAACATCTCTTGGAAAGATTCACGTGTAACGCTGCCAGTGTCTTCAGACATGAGTTTCTCGCTCAACTCAAGGCGATCTGTTGTATGACCATATGATCCACCCCCGGTCTCCGCCGTCATTTCGAAAGTCTTTGGAGTATCTTTCCCCAGGGAATGATTGGTGTGCACGGCATAATTAGCATCATAGACATCGAGTACATGCGCGCTGTTTCCCCACGTTTCTACACTGGCAACCCTCTCCCGGTCACCAATCATATAATTCATCGCCTGTGCGAAATGCGCATTCTTGAGATAAGAGACCGCCTCGTCCACGTTAGAGCACTCCAGGATTTTGCGCACATTAAATGAGACCGGCAATCCATCGCCACCTGGCAGGTTCGCCAATGTATTAATCCCCACTGCCACGCCGCGGTTATTGACACCATTTTGAGCGATTTGTCCAGCAAAAGCGCTCTGCAGAATCTCGAGATCGGAACCGGGATACTTTATGTGCAGCACAGTAACCAGCTCTTCGTGGTATGTGGGGATATCGTTGTTGTGACCTACATAATTTGGTTTACCGGGTCGCCCGAAGACTCCAGCGGTCGTGCAGTGGCCTGTCGTCCCGGACTCGAGTACACCTGATGTAAAGAGGAACATAAAGAACTCATCAAAACTCTGGTAGACGAACAGTTCGTTCAGATCAACTCCGGCACCATCCGAGATGCCCTGCATTTCCTCGTATAGGTCTGGAACCTGAGCTCTGGCGGATTCGAGGTAAGGTGTGTTTGTAGCGAATTCCTGAATCATGTTCTCCGGTTCTTCCAGACCAGCGTTAGCCCGGACCCAAATTCTAAACTGGCGCAAAGCTTTCTTAATGGGAAACTCAAGAGCTGCACCATGCTGGTATCCACGCTCAAAAGGCGTCTTGCCATCCAGAATTAGATAGTAAATACCTTTGCGAAATTCTACCCGTGGGATATCAATCCCAGATTGTATTGTTGTCATTCTTGGCTCCTTTTCTCCGATAGACCAACCTTTTGTGCCAAAAGGGTAGAAATAGTTTTTCAATCCTTTTAGTTCCAAACTTCAAAAGGTCTTCTTATGATGATCACCGGAAACTTATGATTAGGGTTTGAACATCTGATAAATCGTTCAAATTAATTGATACAAGAGATATGAGATAGATAACTCACCTCAATGCGTTGACTTACAACCGTTTACTTGAAACATCAGCTACCAATTCCCTGGTAGCCTCCCCCGTCACCTGCGCCGTTTCAACTTTAGGAATGAAAGAGGCAACCAGCAGGGCAACCAGCAATACAGCCACCAGGACACCCAGTGCGATTTGGAAGCCTTCAACAAATGCCTCATTGCCAATCTCTTCGATGTTGGGCAGCTGCTGGCTGATCGCATCCACAGCTTCTTCAGGAAAAGCTTCATCCTCAATCAGCAGGATGGTCTCAGCACGCTGTTCAGGCGTCAGGGGGATATTTACTTCTCGCGCGACGCTGTCAACCAACCCGCCTATTGCCATACTGAACATGATCGAGCCGATCACTGCGATTCCCAGGCCGATGCCCAGTTCCTTGCCAGTCTCGGAAAAACCACTCCCTTCCCCCTGCAATCGCGGTCTGAGGTTAGACAGCTGGATATTGGGTATCTGTGCACTGATTGCACCAAACCCGGCCCCAGTCACAAACATCGGCAGGAGGAAGGTCACCAGTGTCATATTCACGTCAACAACATAGACCAACCAGATCAGGCCTGCGATTGTCACCAGTAAGAAAACCTGCATGAGTGTGCGCGCCGGTATTCGCTGCAGTAGCTTACCGGAGGCAAAGCCCAGTATGATCGAACCAATTGAGAAAGCCACCATCACCAGCGCACTCTGCAAACTGTCAAATCCCAGGGCTTGCTGTGAAAATACGGGCACGATAAACGGCAGTGCGCCGCTCAATACATACGCGAACAAAGCTGCTCCCCAGGCAGCAAAAAAGGTGCGGTTATCGAACAATTCCATGCTAATCAGGGGCTGCTCTCCGCGCTCTTGCATGCGGCTTAACCGCGCCAGCAGGATCGCCGTCAACACCACGCCTATTGCTATCAGCCACGGTGCTGGTGAAAGACCAAGGGGATTGATCTGCACCTCACCGAGGGTAAATGGTCTTCGCGCCAACCACCACCCGAAGCGACCCCCCAGCATCGAACCCAGGATCACACTGGCAACGGCCAGAAAAGTAAGCAGTGTGCCGCCCCAATCAATTCTCGCTGAGGTCATTTTCTCCGTTTCTTTGATCCCCCAGGCAGACAGCAGGAATGCAATTGCTGCCAATACAACCAGGATGCCAAACGGCACCCGCCAGCTGAGTGCTTCTGCAGAAAAACCCATCAGCAGGGGTCCAACCAGGGCCGCTGCCACTGCACCAACACCGTAATAAGCGAATGCTTGCCCACGCTGGGTCTCATCCGGATAATTGGCTATCAGCAGCCCGACCGAAGCGGGGATCGCCAATACCATGCCCAACGCTTTGATCACCGACCAGCCTCCAATCAAGATCAGCATACTGGGTGCTAAAGCTGCTGTCAGGGGACCGATACCCCATAGAATCACGCCAATCAAGAATATCCTTTTCTTCCCGTGGATGTCGCCCAGTTTTCCGCCCGTGATATAAAGCGGAGCTGCGACCAGGGAGACCAGCGCAATGGCTGCCTGCACCATGCCTGTATCCGTGTTTAACTCTTCTACAACGGCTGTCGTGGCGATGGGCATCATCACCGGGTCCATGGCAATGGCGAAAATGAACATTGTCGCTGCAGCAGCTGTTAACCAGCTTGCTTTCTGCTTCACGGTGCTATCAGTCATTATTACCTCAGAAAGTAGAATACAGACATATCCAGCTAGGATTACCTGGCCAGATGGTATAAATTTACTGCCTGGATTATTCTTTTGCCGGAGGCTGCACAGGCTCCTGGCCAGAGGTGCGTTTATCCAGGTAGTGTGGCTCGGTGATGCCCTCCTTGCGCATGGCCATGCCGGTGATGGCTTCCTGGATCACCCGCAAACCATTGAGAGCGGTTGTGTAACCCGGGTCCCATCCGGGGGCAACCTCTACCAGCTCCAGGCCGACCACGTTAGTTTCAGCGCATAACCGGCGTACGATTGGGAAGGCTTCGCGAGTGGTTAACCCGCCGGGTTCCGGCGTACCTGTACCAGGCGCAAATGCCGGATCGAGGGAATCGATGTCGAAAGAGATATAGAGGTAATCTGCCCCATCCGTGGCTTCCTTAATGGCGCGCTCCATCACTTGCTCAAAACCATCCCGCTCGACCTCTGCCATGTAGTGAGAGTGGATCCCCTTCTCGCGCATCCACTCCGCATCCTCTTCCCAGGGTGACCAGCCGCGCAAACCTACCTGGATGAAGTTCCTGCCATCCACGAAACCATCCTCGATCAAACGCCGCACCGGGGTGCCGTGGGT
>JBEQLH010000018.1:9640-24804 GCA_040326075.1 Anaerolineales bacterium | reverse complement strand
GCTGACCCGCAAGGTATTCTTGAGGGCAGTGGGGAGAAAATGCGGCATGTAAAACTATCCAGCCTGGGTGATATTGATGAACAGGTGCTTTCGGATTTCATCCTGCAAGCCATGCAGCTCAATCTGAGCAAAGGCGATCCGACCAAAGGTTGATGCCTTTCACATCGCATAAAACCATCTGTCAAGAACCCGCGCCAGGATTCCAGCCGGATCTGATGAAATGTATTTATCGTTATTGAACAGCGCATTTCCCCGTAATAAATATTAGAATCTCGCCCAACTATAGCAAGATCTTTTGTTATCATGCTATAATTTCATATCTTCACTTGGTACCCGCTAAATGGAGGTTGTGGAATTAGGCTGCAGTCATAGGAAGGCAAAACAGTAAATACCCCACCCGCCGATTTATCCTACCCAGCAGCACCACTGTAATCTATTTTACCTGGCATCATGTTGACTCACCATGGATTTTTTTACCCATGGCATAATAAAATCTTGGAGGAGGTTTGCAATGTGTTGTTTCTTTACGGTTCTAGTCCTGTTAGGGCCACGTATCGCGGCGCTGGTCTGGTGGCTGTTCTGGCCTGCTAAGTGGACTGTGGCATTCGGTGGTAGCTGGATATGGCCGATACTTGGTATCATCTTCCTGCCTTGGACATTGCTGATGTATGTGATCATTTTCCCAGTCGCTGGTTTTTGGGATTGGCTTTTCCTGATCCTGGCTATTGTCGCTGACGTCGCTTCCGGTGGTGGCGGTCTATGGGGCAACCGGGACCGGGTAGGGATGTAGATCCAGCAATCAGTTCCCAGTTAGGGCGATACAATCGTTTTTCAGGTGTTGAAATAAACCCCTATTTCGTTTTGTTGATGCTCCTGGGGATAACTAACAGGAAAGAAAATGGTGAGCCCGTCCTTGAAGAGCTGCGAGTTCTTCGCAGACCGAGGACGGGCTTGCATTTATACCAAAGCAAGTACATAGTAATCTCATAAATCCTTGCAAGTATAATGAGAACCTGACAGGATGATTTACCAGTTAGGGAAGGATCAAACACAATGAAGACCAGACCAAGCCTAAAAGAGTTTGCTACGGAGCTTTATCGAATCTGGGCTACGGAAAGACCCGGCCAGCTGGCGGCAGCCCTGGCTTATTATGGTATGTTCGCCTTCGCACCGGTGATCTTCATTGCATTCTGGGTGGCGGGTCTCTTCATCGACCAGCTCTCTGCGGCAAACCAGTTCTACGTCCGTCTGGAAAACTTTCTCGGACCAGATGTCGCCGAGATGATCCAGGAATCTGTAGAAGCTATCGCCAGTACTACAGCGGGTTCCTCGGTCATTGCGACATTGGTCAGCGTGGTAGCTTTGCTCTTAGCTGCCTCCGGTTTGTTCTACCAGCTGCAGTTTGCGCTGAACAAAATATGGGGTGTTCCACCCCCAGAAAGTGGCCAGACAACCGGTTTAATCCGCCAGCGCCTGTTTTCATTTTTAATGGTGATCGGCGTTGGATTGATGCTGATCCTCGCCTCAGTAGTAAATGTCGTAATTTCCTGGTTTGGCTCTTTATTCAGTCTGAGTCCATCCATGCCAGTGCTGAATGTGCTGGGATTCTTGGGAATCGCCACACTGGCATTTGCCTTAATCTTTAAAATTCTTCCAGAGGCTGAGATAACCTGGCGCGATGTATGGATCGGCGCAATAGTAACCGCGATTCTGATCGCCCTGGCGCTGTTTATATTTGGGGCCTATTTAAGCAGAGGGAATGTCGGTTCTGCATTCGAGGCCGCGGGTGCATTTGCTGTTTTACTGATCGGGATTTACACCATAGCCCAGGTTTTCTTGTTTGGCGCCATGTTTACCAGGGTATTCGCCGCCATGTATGGCTCTAAAGTGGAGAAAATGGCCGCGGACTAATACCATCGCTTGAAGAATTATTGCGGGGGAAGACAAACGTGCATTTTCACGTTAATTGTCAAGATCAGGTGATGAAGGGTTTTCTGTATTCCAACCGGGTGTGATAATGAGCGCTTTCCCTGAAACAAAGTACATCCAACTTGATGATGGACGAAGAATTGCTTATTGTGAGTATGGCGATTGATCTGATCAGCTAATTTCCCGCAAGACGGATTGGGCAGCATAGTAGCCGCACATCCCGTGCACACCTCCACCTGGGGGTGTTGATGATGAGCACAAATAGAGCTTCATTTGAGGGGCAGTAGCCTGGGTTGGGATCACATACGGGTTCAGGCGCGCAACCGGTCGGGTGAACAACTGGCGATAATCCTGGATACCGCCATTGATATCACCACCCACATAATTGGGGTTGTAAATTTCCATTTGTCCGGCGGTGTGTACGCTGCGAGCCAGGATGCAATCCTTGAAGCCGGGGGCAAAACGCTCGATCTGATCTTCAATTTGAAGGGACACATCCTGGGAAGAGCCATGCGGCACATGGCAGTATGCCCAGGCGGTGTGTTTTTCTGAAGGGGCGCGCGAAGGATCAAATAATGTCTGCTGTGCTAACAGCACATAAGGTTGTTGTGGATGTTTACCCTCCCACACAGCGCGTTCGGCTGCTGCAATTTCCTCCATCGAACCCCCAACGTGAACCGTAGCGGCGCGCTTTACCTGCGGAGACTTCCAGGGGATCGGACCTTCTAAAGCCCAATCCACTTTGCATACACCAGGTCCGTAACGATAACCGGCTAATCGTCGCCGGTAGGCAGGTTGAAGATCATCTCCTGCAATCGCTAATATTTGCCGGGGAGTGAGGTCAAACAGAACATTGGCAGCTTGAGGGAGTTCTGTTAAAGATGCAACCATCTGATCGGTCTGTATTTCACCCCCCAATGATTTCAGATAGCCAACTAATGCATCTGCGATTTTCTGCGATCCTCCACTCGCCATCGGCCAGCCAACCCCATGAGCCAAGACGCCAAGGGTTAGTCCGAAGGCGGCGGACAGAGGTGACTCTAAGGGGAGCATTGAGTGACCAGACATCCCGGCGAAAGCTGCCCGGGTGCCTTCTCTGGAGAACAGTGCTTTTGACAGGCCAGATGCTGAGCGGATTGCTTGTAATCCGAACCTGGCCATCAGGAATGGGTGCCGGGGGGGCAGTGGAAAGGGACCGAGAATATCATCTAGCAGCCCTGGCCAGTTTTTTACCAATGGTTCCATTAATTTGCGGTAGGCGCGGCCATCTTCCCCCAAACCCTCGGCGGTCTTTTCTATGGAACGCTCTATGATCACCGCGTTGCCATCATCAAGAGGGTGAGCCAGCGGAGCATCAGGATGGACCCATGACAAACCAAATTCCTCCAGGGGTAGCTCCCGCAGGAAGGGGGATGCTAGCCCGAGAGGATGGATCGCTGAGCAGATGTCATGCGTGAAACCAGGCAGGGTAAGTTCAGCAGAACGAGTCCCACCCCCGATGGTTTCTTTGCCCTCGAGCACTAATACAGAAAGGCTCTCTTGAGCCAATCTGATGGCTGCTGAGAGCCCATTCGGTCCAGAGCCGATTATGACGGCATCATAGGTTTTTGTCACGTGGCCTCGATCAGGTGAAACATATTTGAAACGTGAACGGAATGCTAACTGATATTTTACCTGCTATGCAGGACGAAGCAAGTTCTTCACGGCTGCCACTGGCGCGTATAAGGCACTGCGAACACCTGCATTGCGCCAAACATTATTTACCTCGTTCCACTGCATGCGGGGATCGATCAGCTCGTTTTCCTGCTGCACCTGTCCTTGCACTCCAAATTCAGTCGCCAGGTTTTCTAATGTGCTGTGCCAGAATTGATCCTCCGATTTGTGTCCAAAACCCAAACGGAAGCTGAGTTCGTAAATTGGGTCGCTGGCGCGGATCAAAGCCTGAATCTGGACAGTTGTGACTTCGTCTTCCTCATATGCACTGAAAGTGAGCATACCCGCGAACATATGACCTTCAGGGGTCATAAAGGAGAAAGAAACATCGTCGGTATAGATTACCATGATCCCAGTCGATAGTTTCAGGCCGCCGGGCGCGGTCAGATTGATCAAGCCTACCTCACCTGTTTGAATTCCAGTTAGCGGAACATAAAGATTGTTGCCTTCCGGCCAGTATTTGGGAAAGTTTTCTTTCCAGGTTTTGATTACCTCTTGAGGGGTGACACTTGCACCACTAAGATTTACGCGGTAGGTTTTTTGCCACATCTGGCCAAAACCATGTACCAAGCCGGATAGATGGCGGCCTTCAACATTAAGATTGATCGCTTCTGAAGGGGCATCTTTCACAGAGAGTGTATCCACCGGTTTTGCCCAACCGGCATCTGTATGGGGTGTTTCTGGAGTTGGATTTGTCATGATTATTTCCTCACTGAGTCTGTTATCGAATGATAATTAGGAGGTACAATTAATTAAGAGAAAATGCTACATACTGATGGATGTTATTGCATCGCTCTCAGTATCGTAAATGCCAATTGCTTCATCCAGGCGGGTGAGGGTGAAGATTTCGCGATAGTGTTCGCTCAATCCGCAAGCTAACAAACGCTGGTTTTGGCGTTGGGCGCGGATAAGAATTGTTACCAATAATCCAATCCCCGAACTGTTCAGGTATTCAAGTTTATCGAAGTTGAAGATGATCACCTTTGCATTGTTCTGGCTGGCCTGCTGATAAGCGTCCATGAGCATTTTTTCAGCAAAACCGTTCACTTCTCCTTCAAAATCGATCACGCTGTATCCATTAATGTTTCTTACATTGGTCGTCAGATTTAGGGTCTGCATTCCTTTCTCCTTTGGCTGTTGATTATTCAGGGGTTATAGCTGATAAGCCTTGAAATTTATGAGGGGTCACGCGGACATGGCGCGGGCTTCGCTTTCATAGATGGTCATGAAGTCTGCCAGGCGGGTAATCTCGAATATTTCAACATAATGATCGCTCAATCCAAAGACCACCAATTCCTTTTTCGCCTTTCGAACCTGGGCTAACAATTCAACAATCAGCGCGATGCCAGTGCTGTTGATGTATTCCACGCCATCGAAATTAAGAATGAATGTGTCGGGGTTTTTGGCTTCCGCTTCCGTATAAGCTGCGTTCAGAGCCTGATCGGCGAAGGCGTTAATCTCGCCAAATAAATCGAGGATGGCTTTGTCGTCCTGGTAACGAATACTTACTTCAAAAGTCTGGTCAACCATGATTTCTCCTTTTCAAACCAGATTAATAATCAAATCTACTATGTGATGGGTCTCGTCCTGGGTGGTTTGCAGTTCGTCCACCATGTTTTTGATCAGGTATAAACCCCAACCGCGCGGGGATTGTTCTCCCGCCAGCTTGGCGTCCAAATCTGGTTGGGTGCTGTCTGGGATCGGGCTGCCAACCCCTTGATCCTTAATCCGAACCACAAGACGATCATCTGTAGTGAATACCCGGATTTCAACCGGTAAATCTTCTTGATAGTGATTGCCGTGTTCCATGGCATTTAACGTGGCCTCAGCTACAGCAGTCTCAATGTGTTTTCGACGAGTCTCGGATAAATCCAGGCTCTGCAGCGATTCGAGCACTTGGATGGCTGCCTGGCGCTCTCCCCCGGGTTGGCTGGGGAAGGAAAATTGACCCAGTGTTACACCTTCTTCCTCATTCCCCGAGGAATCTTGGATCACTTCCGCTCCCAGTGAAGCAGGCTTGGCTGAGATTGAGTGCTCGATCGTCAGCAGGGTGATATCATCCTCCTGCTCATAATCTGCTCCAGTGAAATTACCAAGCTCATCTAATAGGATCTCGATCAATCCGCTGCTGTTGTGCTCTTCTGCCATGATCTCCTTCACTTTCGGAAAACCAAAGATTTCACGATTTGGGTTGTGGGCTTCAACCAGACCATCGCTGGAGAGCAGCAGGTGCTGCCCAGGAGCCAGGGTGATCTCATTTTCTTCGTAATCCATGCCTGGCATGAGGCCTAATGGCATACCAGTAGCGCGAGCCTCAAGTACACCGTCTTTGGTACGTAGATAAGGCAGGTTGTGACCGGCATTGGCGAAGCAAATATGCCCGGTGGTTGAATTAAGGATTAGATACAGACAGGTGACGAACATCTTGGCGGGGATATCAGGATAGAGCAGGTCATTGGCGCGCGCTAATACTTGTCCAGGGGAATCGAAATTCTCGGCAGCAGCGCGCAGCAGGCTGCGGGTGGTGGCCATGACCATGGCAGCAGGAATGCCTTTGTCAGTCACATCGGCAATGATGATCCCCAGACGGTTCTCTGGTAGCTGGATAAAATCGTAAAAATCTCCGCCTACCTCTTGAGCAGGCTGCCAATGGACAGCCAATTCCCAGCCAGAAAGGGACGGGATTTCTCTCGGGAGCAATGTCTCCTGGATAATGCGCGCAACGCGCAGCTCCTGTTCGAGGCGCTCCCTCTGGCGGGCTTCCAGCTTCTGCCGCTGAGCAAGTTGAGCCACCCGCAGGGCTGGAGAGGCCTGGGTAGCCAGGTCCTGGAGCAAGCGGAAGTCATCCCGGGAGTATTCTTGTTCACTTAAGCGAGAGCCAAGGTTGAGCAGGCCGATCAGCTCCCCCTGACTGACCAGCGGTAAAGAAAGCTTCACCCCGGCTTGCTGGAGGTCTTGCAGGGTAGGCGAGTCAAGTTTTAATTTATCCACCTCGATTATGCCAGGAGAATTATGGACGTAAGCAAGCAGTGGATCGTTGGTGGGAATTTCCAGGGAGCGCACATCACCATTTGGTGATCCTTTCGCCTCAGGCGGCGAAACAGGCTGATCATCAGCCGGCTCCCGGCGGAACCATCGTTGCCAAGTAGATGTTTTTTGTTCAATCATATTGTCTCCATTATGCATAATATGCGTCTCGAAAACGTTACGAAGAGCGCTACGTAACCGGACGAGGGGGTTGATTTTCCGATATTCCGCTATTTAATCTAATATTTGAAGGTTGTCCTGCAGAATCAATGAGCCACAACGAAGCGCGTTCTGGTTGGAGCGTGTCTTCAACCACCCGCAGAACTGCCCCAGTCATGGCATCCAGCTCCACTTCATTGCGAACAGTGTTGGCAAAAGCTGCCAGGATTTGGGTGGCATCGTATTTCTGCCGGTAAAAGCGCCGGTCGATGGCTTCCTGCACCCAGCCGCGTAAGGGGTTGAACAAGGCTGCGATCAACAATGTTGAGACCACGATCACCAGAGGAGAGGTTGCTCCTGTGGTGCCTCGAATGATCTGTTGAAGCAGGATCACACTTAGAAAGTAAATTCCAAGCAAAGCCGCGGTGAGAATACCATACACAAGTGCGCGGCGAATAATGTGATCAATATCAAACAAGTGGTGACGGACGATAGCCACAGCCAGCGAGATGGGAAAGAGAAGCATGATCAGCCCCAGCAGATTGGGGCTAAGGATCGATTCACCGGTTATCATGGGAAGCAGGATCCAGAAAATCAATCCAATTATTCCCGCCACGCTGGCGCCAAAAACAGCCCAACGCATCTTCACCCGGTCGTCAAATGACAGGCTCGAACGGTACTGATAGATGATCGTCCCCAGGGTGCTAACCAGGAACAACCCGGCGATCAGCCCTTCGGCCAGCGACCACGAGTCAAGCCACAGCAAAATATTCTGTGTACGGATCCAACTCAATGCAAGCAGCATGAAATAAATGGCGAATGAGGCCAGGTAAAGAGAAGGGATCAACCATCTTCTGCGCTTGACGAGTGGTAATTTTCTGGGAAATACCAGTGCCATATGCAAGCCTGCCGGCCAATAGATGAGCCACAAACCGGGGGTCGCCAGGCGGAACAACCAGAATCCGAGCACCCCTGTGATATCACTCACCTGGAGGAAAAAAGACCAGGCATAAGTATGGCTACCGGCTAACGCCCAAATAAAGAAAGCCTGGGCGGCCGGATCGTGCGGTTTACGCGCCAGGACGAATATCGCCAGCACCTGTGAAGCAAAGGCAAATAACAGCGCTCCCCAATATCCAGAGAAGATCGCTTTTACTGGCAAAGGGCTTAACGGGACGACTTTGTCAACCAATTCCCCATCACGCTCAATGGTGTAGATGACCTCGTTCCCAATCTGCCAGCGAGGGCGTGAGAGACCTGGAATGAAGAGACTTCTAGCAAAATTTTCCAGACTCTGACCTTCCACGGCTATCACCACATCTCCCTCTGCTAGTACCTGCTCATCTGGAGAGTATGGAGAAACTAGCACGCCATTATACGTAAACATCACATTTCCACTGGATAAACGCATTCCGTCGCTCGGGATAGCCAAGTGAAGGATTATGAAAGCCAGTGGAATCAGCAAGCAGGCGATCCCAAATGGGATCGTCCACAGCGGAAAGCGAGCATTCGCAATACTCGGGCCAGACTCAACCATGCTCTCTCTGCTACTCTTCAACTCTGCCGATATCCCCGTCTTGGATTACACGATAAACCCTAACCGGTTCTTCGGCGGGCCCGCAGGTAACCTCCCCATTAGTCACATTAAAACAGGAATCGTGCCACGGACAGATGACATTATTACCATCAAGCTCACCTTCGCTCAAAGGTCCATAGGCGTGGGTGCATTCATCATGGGTGGCGTAAAGTTTTCCATCAATGTTATAGACCGCTACCGGTTCACCTTCTACATCAACCCTGATGATCTGACCCGGACCAATCTCGCTGACCCGAAACTCGTTCTCTTTGAAGGTATCTTGGACAACAGCTTCTTCGGCCATCGAACCCAATCCTTCGAGGGATACATCTTGATAATCCCGCTTCATGATGGGAACTGTCAGGTAGAGCTCACCTTCCCGCAATTCGACTGGATACATGGGTAAAGCAGCACTGGGGTCAAGCAATAAGCGTCCATCCGGAAGGTTGTACTGGTATCCATGCCAGGGACAGGTCAGCGTATTGTCCTCCAAGGGACCACTGCATACCGGTCCACCGCGGTGCAGACAGCTGTTCATCAGCGCATACCAGGTCCCTTCGTGGTGGAAGACCCCAATCGACAGATCGTCAACCTGGATGATCTTACGTTCCCCTTCTGGAATCTCATCAACCGGACCGACGTGCACTTCTCTATATTCAATCGAGCGGGCGATTCCCAGGGAACGTTCGTAGGTATCGACAGCCATCAATTTGACTAATTCTGGGTCAATCACGCACAGATTTTCAAATGTCTCTTCCTGGTGGTCATGCCCGTAGCTGCGTGAGAGCAGCTCCAGAATCACCATCATCAAGGTATTCCAGGCTTTGGATGCTCGAACCTCGAAGTCCGGGTCGCCCTCGTGCAGCTCTGCCTTCAAAAGTTCAGTGATACTTTGCTGGACATGGGCTACCATACCGATCACATAGCGCTCTGGGATGTAGATGCTTGGATCTGCACCGTGCGAGGTGTGAACCCGGCCGACATAATCAATATAGCGGGCGAAATCTTCATCGAAGTCCCCCGAAGCCGCCCGGCGCCAGAAGTTTCCCTGGTGCTCCATGCGCATTTTCAGGTATTCTTGATCAATAGTGCCATCCTTCTTCTCGAAGAATTTGCGGGTCGGTGGAAAGCGCAGCAGCTGGGTATAAAAACCCCCCACGATGGACGGGATGTATTTCTCGATAATGAAGCGTGTTTCTTTAATCGTCTGCGCGTCTTCATCACTGAAGCCGATGAATTCTGCCATGTAGTTGAAATAACGCCCGGCATCAACGGCACCGCGCTTGAAACGTTCTTGAGAGGTTAATTCGTTCATTTATGTCTCCTTCATATCTCCTCAGATGGGATTTTATTTTTAATTAATACTACAGAGACCTGCTCCGGCTGCATGGTCTCCTGGACTAAAGATACCAGCTCAACTTGCAAGCGCTCGAGATCGACCTCATCGCGAGCGGTGGCAGCAAAGTCAGCCAGCGCTTGCTGGGCATCGTATTTGTTGCGGTAAAAACGGCGATCGATGGCTTCCTGCACTCTCACTCGCAGCGGGTTAAATAACGCGGCAATGATCAGGGTAGAGATTACGACAGCCAATGGCGAATCCTGGCCGGTGAGCGCCCGGAAGGCTTGCTGGAGAAGCACCACACTGCCAAAATAAACTACCACCAGCAGCAAGGTCAGAGCACCGTAGACCAATGTGCGGCGGATGATGATGTCTATATCGTACAGATGGTAGCGCAGAATGGCGATGGTGACAGCGGCGGGGATGGTGAGGATTGATAACACGAATAAAAGGTCTACCCAGCCATTGGAATTGAAATCACCCAAGGCAATGACTGTTAGCGTATAAAAGACGCCGAACATCGCTCCGGCATACAGCAGCCACTTGATTTGCTCGCGTTCATCTATTTGGGCGCCCCGGTAGCGTACGAACAGAGAAGCGACACCCGCCAATGCCAAAGTCACCAACCCGAGGCTCCAGATGACCATAAACGGGTCTAGCGCTGATTCAATGGGATTAAAACCAAGCGGATTAGGCAGGCTCCATGCCTCACTGAGGGGGCCTATGGTATCCAAGAAGCTTGCGAAAAATATGAAAAACAACCACATACCTATCGCCAGCCAGTTCACCCAGTTCCAGCGGGAGGAGGGTGGGCGACCGGTGGGGAAGTGGAGCGGGATCAGGAAGATGGGAAAGATGACCGGGATCCACGACCAGTTATCAAGCCAGAGCAGGACCCACAAACCAGGAGTGATCATGGTTGGGGGAGCGGGTAAGCTTGCCAGGATATTCGGGATGGGGCTCACAGTTGCGAGTGCAATCAGCATCATCAGCCAGCCCACCCGGTTACCTGGTTGACGGGCTATGATCAGGGCCGCCAGGATTGAAAACACCACCGGGATTGCCAGTCCCCAGCCAAACGCCTCGACAATGTCAAAAAGGGAAGGGGGGCTAGCCAATTGACCTACCCAGAAGATAAGCTGGGCAACAGCTGCTAACACACAAATAGCGCACAAAACCCAGGCCAGGATAGTACTTCTTCTAGAACTCTTTTGTATCATCAAAACTTATCTGCTCCAAAAGCTTAAAAATAAATTTGTCTAAATCAAACATGCTGCTAACAAAGATTAGGGATAGTGTCATCATTTCTTCTCCCCTACCCTCAGCCACAGCGAAGCCTGTTCTGGCTGCACGGACTCCTGCACCACGTTCAGCAGGTGCCCGGTGAGCTGGTCCAGCTCAACCTCATCCCTGGCGGTGGCAGCAAATTCAGCCAGGGCTTTTTGGGCGTCATACTTACGGCGGTAAAAGCGGCGGTCGATGTCGTTCTGGATGCGCATGCGCAGCGGGTTAAACAGGGCCGCGATGACCAGAGTCGAGATCACCACCGCCACCGCCGACTGCTGACCGCTGACCGCCTCGAACAGACTTTGCAGCAGCACCACGCTACCGAAGTAGACCAGCACCAGGGTGGCGGTCAAGGCGCTGTAGACCAGGGTGCGGCGGATGAGCAGGTCGATATCCCACAGCCGGTAGCGCAGAATGGCGATGGAGATGGCGACTGGCAGGGCGGCTAACAGAAGATTACCTAAGAGCCAACCGCTCAGCGACCCCAACAGGCGAGGTTCTCCTGGCGAGATGTTCAGGCCTCCACCGAAAAAGAGGATCCAGATTGGAATACTTAAGATTAGGATGATAATCCCAAGCAAGGCCCATTTTGTTTGCTGCCGTTCAACGGGGGTGGAGCTACGCAGATAGCGTAAGATTTGAAAAATACCTCCCAGAAATCCCAATGCAAAAGTGGCCAACAGCAATGAAACCTGGACTGGTGAGGAAGGGCCGAATCCACTGATTTCTAATACGGTGGAAATAACGGTGACCAAGATGGCTGCACCTAGGGAAATGATGGCCCAGCGAGGGTAAATACGTCCGTTAGGAAAGAGGTAAATGAACAGGAGCATGAAGATCCTGCCAAGCGCAGAGAGAAAAACCCAGGGGATAAGCAAGCCTGGAATGCTGACATACACAGTGCCAGAGTCTGAGATGAGGGCGATGGGGATGACAAGCAATACCAGAGAAACAGACAATCCGATGCGAGTGGCCCCCTGGCGCCAAAGGAGCAGTCCGCCCAGAAGCCAGTAAACGGCCACGGTGACCACAGCAGCCCCGGTCATAAAAGCGGCATAGGTTTGCGTGGATAGCCCCCAGGAATGTAGAATCTCAACCTCGGCCGAAGAAATTGCCATCCAATTACATTCCGCACCTTGGCACGGCGTCAAGAGTTGGATGTAGTCCAGGCGTAAGTCCAACAAAAAAAAGGCTAGAAACGCCAGGGCAACCAGCGCCCAGAATGCCAGCGCTATCCAGCGCCATGCCCGGCCGTGTTGGGGTGTGGAGAAGGGATTCGTCATCAGTTTTGCCCTTGTTCGCTTATTCTACTCGCATCTGGCTTAAGACACAGGCTCACCTGCTCCGGCTGCAGGGTCTCCTGCACCACTATTAAGATCTGGTTTTGCAGGTCTTCCAGGTCCACTTCCTCGCGTAGCCCCGCGCCGAAAGACGCCATTATTTTCTCGGCATCGTACTTCTTGCGGAAAAAGCGCCGGTCGATGACCTCCTGCACCCGGCCGCGCAGCGGGTTAAACAATGCAGCGATGATCAGGGTAGAGATGACAATGGCCACCGGCGAGTCCTGACCAGTTAGAGCCCGGAAGGCTTGCTGGAGCAGAACCACACTGCCGAAATACACCAGCGCCATCAGCAAAGTCAGAGCACCGTAGACCAATGTTCGGCGGATGATGATGTCTATGTCATACAATCGGTAGCGCAGGATGGCGATGGCGATGGAGATAGGAACAGTGAGCATCCCGATCCCAAACAGGATATTCCATAAGCTGTCAGGGGAATTAAAATTGCTCTGGATGAAGGTTGGCACATAGAAGGCAGCAAAAATTGCAGCTGAATAAAACAGCCACTTGATTTGTTCGCGTTCTACTGCCCGAGAGCGACGGAATCGGATGAGCAAAGAAACCACACACAAAATGACCCATACAGGCAGGGCAAAAATAAAGGGGGCGACCACATATTCTATCCATTTAACATCCAGAAAGCCGATCGGGTTAGCGAACACCCAATCCACACCGCCAGATCCAGGAGCGAGAGAATCTGCAAAGGTGATAAATAGAATGAATGGCACCATGATGCCCAGCCCAAAATAGATCAGCCACCCCCAGCGTGGAGTGAGCGGGCGTCCCGTCGGAAACAGGACCATGATGAACATCAGAGGGAAGACGAGTAACAACCAGTTCCAGTTGCTGAACCACAAAATGAGCAGGAAAACCAGGGTGGGAGCTTCGGGCGGTGGCAAAAGACCGTTGAGATACGGTCTCAAAAAGGCATCTACCAGCACAAAAAGCGAAACGCCGGGCAGCATCATCAGCCATCCGATCACATTGCGTGGCTGGCGGGAGATGATCAGCGCGCCAACAAATGCAAATGTCACCGGCACTAAGGGGAAGAGGATTTCTGCCAGCACGAAAATGTCTCCAGCCGGGCGGGTGAAGAAGTCGAAAATGACCGCTGCTGTCACAGAGGCGGTGATCAGTCCAAAAAATATCCAGGCAAAAACTGCGCTGCTATTCTTTATCATACTCTTCTCGAAAACTTATTCCCCAACACAAAGCCATATCCCTGCCAGGAGGGGGTTTGCCCTTTCGGGGAATTTGTGCCCGTCAGGATCGCGATGGCGAGGGTGGCATTGCTTTTATTATTAATTTGCATCATATAGACCTATCTGATCTAAAAGCCTGAAGGCGTCTTGGTTGATTTTGAATCTGCTTTTTGCAAAGATTGGGGCTATAGGCATCAATTCCTCTCCCCATCTCTCAGCCACAGCGAAACCTGCTCCGGCTGCATGGATTCCTGCACCACACTCAGCAGGTGTCCGGTGAGCTGGTCCAGCTCAACCTCATCCCTGGCGGTGGCAGCAAACTCACCCAGGGCTTGCTGGGCGTCGTATTTGCGGCGGTAGAAGCGGTGGTCGATGGCTTCCTGTACCCGTCTTCGCAGCGGATTGAACAATGCAGCGATCACCAGGGTAGAGATCACAATGGCTACCGGCGAGTCCTGCCCGGTCAGTGCTCGGAAAGCTTGTTGGAGCAGCACCACGCTGCCGAAGTACACCAGCGCCAGAAGTAATGTAATGGCACCGTAGACCAAAGTCTTGCGGATGATCAGATCGATGTCCCACAGGCTGTTGCGCTGGATAGCGATAAAGATCGTCACCGGCATGATGCACATCGTTAACCACCACAATATATTGGTTAGCGGCAGCCACCAGGGAAGCGGTTCCCCTGGCTGCATATTGTTCACCGTAATAAAAAACGGGTAGGTAATTAAGATCATACCGACAAAAAGCAAGAATCCAAACAGTACCCATTTAGTCTGCTGTCTCTGGCTGAAACTGGACACATTGCGATAGCGGAACACCTGAGCGTATACACCAAGCATAATGATGAAGAGAATTAATATCTCCAGAAATGGTAACTTGAACCATTGAGCTGGCGAAGTAATAAGCATCAAGGGTGTAATAATCAAGCCGACTGCCATAGTCCAACGCGTCCAACCAGGGACAAAGTGACCGCTCGGGAACAAAAAGGAAAATGCCATCAAAGGCAGGGTCAACAGACCAGATTGGGCCAAATAGGCGATTTCAACAGACAGGTCGAAATAATCGAGCAGGATTTCCAGAGGACCCGCCAATATAACCGAGTACCCCAGTAAGAAAAACGACAGGAAGAGAGCCATGACGTCATCCGCTTTTCGTAAGTAGAGCACAACGGCCAGCAGGAGCGAAACAAGTGCGGCGAAAAGCGAGGTCAGCGCAGCGACCAGATTCATGGTGAAGGTGTAGTCAGATGAGGTAGCGATTGGCGGGATAAAGGTCTTCAAGACAACACCTTGCCAGTAACCCAGCAGGGAGACCAGGATCATCCCGGCAGCAGTCAAAGCGCAAACAAACCAAAGCACCCGCGCAAGGCGAAACCAAATCGATTGCCGACCGTCTTTAATTGTCCTCTCTTGTATAGGTGTTAGGGACATTGTCAGCTCTTCTCCTTGGCAAAATTTCCAGTCTTGGAAGAAAGTCTGGTAGGTCGCAACAACAAGGAGATTTGCTCCGGCTGCATCGCATCCTGTACAAGGGATACCAATTCTACCTGCAGGTTCTCGAGGTCGACCTCATCCCGGGCGGTGGCCGCAAAT
>JBEQLH010000018.1:3611-9540 GCA_040326075.1 Anaerolineales bacterium | reverse complement strand
GGGAACAAAAGCGCTAACAACGGAATTGCATACGTTATGGGGATGAGAGAACCTAGCACTCGTAATCCAATCATATCGGTTATTACTGGAGAGCTGAGAGTCAACCACAAGAGGATTACTAACAGGGGTCCTGATAAGCCAATCAGCACCCATTTTGTCTGCTGGCGCTGGATTGGTTTGGAGACCCGAAAGTAGCGGTAAATCTGGCTGAGCAAAGCAACAACAGCACCTGGAAGAAAGACAATGACTTCTAGATTGGGCCAGATTGTTGCGAAACTGCTGATGACGATCAGGATGATAAGTACTAAAGCAAACCAGCGCGTCCATCCGGGTACGAAGCGTCCGTTAGGAAACAAAAACAGGAAATAGATGACTGCCACAGACCCAATACTCACCATCACAGCACTGATGGTTTCCCAACCAGGCTGTTCGCCAACGATAATATTTGCACCTGCGATCAGGTAGGGACCAAAGAAAATCAGCATGAGCGAGGTGAGCAGCCCCATCAGGTCGTCTGATTTTCGCCAAAAGATGACCAGGCCGGTGACAAAATACCCAAGCGGCATGAGAAAGCTGAAAGGAACCTCCTCTGGGCTCAGATTCCATAAACTTAGCGCCCAGATAAATAGCCCCGCGACGAACAGGCTGAGGGTTATCCAGACCAGTCGAACGATAGTCAGGGTGCGGCCGGTCAAGTGAGTGCCGCGCGAACCATCCCCGGACACTGCGCCGGGGCTCGTTGAATTGGAGGCATTACTTGCGTTGGTTCCCATCAGGTTGAGGGGGATAGTTGGTATCCCCAGACCCCCTTTAGTGGGAGTTTGTCGTGTATATATATACTAAATACCATCTTTATAATCCCATTATACCAGTTGTTCAAACAATTATCCTCGCAATTGGCAGGATTTCACGCTTTTACAAACTCAGCGGGTGCTATTCTCTCTTCACGCGCAGCGCGAATCACTATCCAGGCCTGGTAGACCAGGAAAGCTGCCAACCCAAAGTCCACCAAAGCCAGGACCGGGTGAAAAGCAGAGACGAATGGTATCGAATCGCGCATGAATATGATTACATCAGCCTGGATGAAGTAAACAACCATCAGCAGCCAGCTCATCCATTTCATATTGCGGGGGAAACGACCCAGGTAAACGGTCACCAGCATGACCAGCAGGGGCAGCCCCAGCGTGTGACCGAGGTCCCTGTGATCTGCCCAACCCCCCCGCAAAGCAACCACCACCATTCCAGCCAGGAAAACCTGGATGGTTACACCAAGCAGAAACAACGACGATGCAGCCAAGTATACAAATCGGGAAATTTTAGTCATGATAAACACCTCTTCAATAGAATTAAATATGGTTCTTTATTTTCGCAGTTCATATTGTTCCTGCCAATGCAGCCGAGACCCCTTCGGATAGCAATAAGCGACCAAACCAGATAACCCAGACCAGACCTGAGATGGCGGTAAGCAGGAGACCGATCATTGCCAGCGGGTGCTGCTCACCCCCGATTTGAAACCCTACCGCGCCAATCATAGAGGCGAGGCCGTAAATGATCATGACCCAGGTTAACCCATATGGCAAAGTATGACCTGCCCTGGCTAACAGGGCGTGGATCAATACGGATAGACCGAATATGCCGGTCATGAATAGGACCGCAGTGAATGTCTGATCAAAACGAACTAAACCGAGGACCAATAAGAATTGCAGAACAGCGAAAACAATCGCGGCGGAAATACCGACTATGCTGCTGGCGAGGCTTATCGGAGCGTTCACAGAGCGGTTGATCTGGTAAAACGCTACAACCAATGGGATGAACGAAAGCATCCAAAATATGCTGAGGCTGTCATTGATCCTGCCCCAAAACCCGCCAATGCTGAAGAACAGCATCAAAGCGACCAAGCTGAGTAAAAATACCGCTGCGTTAAAGTAAGCCAACCATCCAGCAAGACGAAATAACATCGCTTCATTCATTGAAAAAGTCTCCTGTTGTTAACCTAAATTTCTTGATCCAAAACGATCAATGATCGCCAGATGCCACTGAAATTGAAAGGCAGCTTCTCCCAGGAATCGCCATAATCATTGGATTGCCACACATCGCCATTCGTCAGTCCGGCGTAGAGCAGCCCGGGTACGGACGGATGGGTAACCAGGGCGATCGGCATAGGACTCATTGGATGTTCATCCCAACCGATCGGCTGCCAGGATCCACCAGGTGAGCTTCGATACAGGAACGCTTCTGCCTGTTCGCCATAAGCCTTCCCCGGTCCGGGGGCAACGGAGACGTACCACACTTCAGGCTTCCCCGGGTCAGCCGCACAGGCTACCCCATAATTTTTCGCCAGACCTTGTCTGGTTTTGCGCCAGGTTACTCCGCCGTCCTTACTGACAGAGGCGCCACCTCCAGTGCCTCCCGCCTGGTAGGCCCAATCTCCATTTGTGCGGTGAAAAGTGAGCGAATGGTTATCCCGCAGAGCGCCTTTTCGGTGACCTGACCAGGTCTGTCCACCATCCTGGCTGCGCACTACAGCCCCGAATTCGATCCCTGCCAGGATCACGTCTGGATCATCAGGGGAAAGGGCGATACTCTGTACGTATGCCTGGTAGGGAGACTCGGCTGGAGAAAACCACCACCAGCGTCCAGGTATGCGTCGAAAACCAACTAATTCCTTCCAGGTATGCCCGCTGTCGTGGGAGACGAATAAATACGCGGGTTTGGTGCCAGCGTAGATAACCCTTGAATCGTGCGGGCTGACAGCCAGTGCTTTGACGGTTTGCCCGGCCAAACCTGCCGTACGCCAGGTGGCACCAGAATCGTCTGAGCGCAGCAAGCCTTCTCCCTGAGTTCCAGCATAGATGGTGCTGGTATTTGTGGGATCACCTGCCAGGCAGCTAACATCATTACCTTGACTGGGGTAATCTAACGACCACTCCCCATTCCCGTTTTGCCTGGCGCGGGCCATGCCGCGGCCGTTTGTTGCAAGAAAGATAACTGATCTCATAATTTCCTCTTTAATTTTGATCACTCAATGTTCATCGTAAGTGCTGGCAGCGATTCCAGATACAGCCCAATGCTGAGCCATTTAAGGAATTTTTTCATCTTCTCTCCTTCACATAGTGTAAATAGGTCTAATTTCTCCGGATTTTCTCCATCTTACTCCTAAAGTGTCTAGATAACGTTACGAAACCCGTTACGGAATCAATGATCTGGTATAAAATGGTAACAATAGGGAGACCTGCATGTCCCAATTAAAAATTTATTTACTGGGTTCACCACGTGTTGAATCCAACAACATAATGATCCAAATGGACACCCGCAAGGCATTTGCTCTGTTGGGGTACCTGGCTGTGACTGCAGAGCAGCATACCCGCGACACACTTGCCACGCTGCTTTGGCCGGAATATGACCAGACGCGCGCCCGGGCTGCCCTGCGCCGGACGCTTTCCACACTGAAGAGAGCTGTAGGCGATGACCATTTGGAGATCACCCGCGAATCGATCACATTGCAGATCGATGAATCAGTGTGGATAGACTCCCATCAGTTCGAGAAGCTGTTGGGTGAATGCAAAGAGCGCGCCCAGGCGATAGATAAAACTTGCATCGGCCGTTTGGAAGAGGCAGTGGCACTGTATCGGGGCGACTTCATGGCTGGTTTCACCCTGCGAGACAGTGCCAGCTTCGACGATTGGCAGTTCTTTCAAGCCGATACCTTCAAACGCGAGCTGGCTTCAGCCCTCCAGGTCCTCCTGCAGGGATACAGCGAGTCAGGCGAATTTGAGAAAGCCATCGATTATGGTCGCCAGTGGTTGGCAATCGATCCTTTACGCGAAGAAGCTCACCGCGCCCTGATGAAGAATTATGAGTGGGCTGGCCAACACACGGCCGCCTTACGACAATACCGGGAATGCGTGCGCATTCTAGAGCAGGAGCTGGGTGTCCCCCCATTGGAGGAAACCACGAAGATATACCAGTCGATCCTGGAAAACCAGCTCTCTCCACCCGCCATATCATCTCCTGATCTAACAATCAAGGCCACTCCTTTCTTAGGCGAAACCAGGCCATCTGAGCGGCCAGGCCCATCTTATTCGCTGGTCGGACGGAAAAATGAATGGGATCTACTTCTGAGGGATTATGCCGCCTCAAGTCAGGATGGGCACCTGTGTTTTATAGAAGGGGAAGTTGGGGTCGGCAAGACACGCCTGGCCGAGGAGTTTCTCGAGCACGTACGTCTGCAAGGAGCCAAGATCTTTGAAGCGCACTGTTACGAGGGGGAAGCGAACCTGGCTTTTGGCCCCATAATGGCTGGTTTCAACACACTGATCAGCCTCAGTGAGAATACCCTCCTGCTGCAAAATGCACCTGAGCATTGGTTAAGCGAAACTGCCCGCCTGGTACCCGAGATATATACCCTGGTCCCAGGAACTTCTCCTGCTTTACCGATGGATGATCCTGGGGCACAGGCCCGTTTTTTTGAAGGACTGCGAAAAATTTTATCCTACCTCCTGGAAAATGAGTCGCCAGGTGTATTTTTCCTGGATGATCTGCAATGGGCTGATTCTGCCTCCTTGGAATGGTTGATTTATGTAAGTCGACGGCTAAAAGGGACCGGATTATTCATTCTGGTCACCTGTCGGGACGATATCCTCCTGGCTGATCACCCACTTCGCCAGCTCTTCGTTGAAACCACGCGCGCCGGGATCGCAAAGCATATCCAGCTCAAACGGCTGGGTGAGAGTGATGTGGCTGAATTAGTGAATTCGACTGAGGGATTGTCGCAGGAGCTGCCCAAGGATTTCACACAGCGGCTGTTCCAGGAGAGCGAGGGTTTGCCGCTGATCGCGGTCGAATACCTGGCGGGTTTCGTCCAGCGTGAAGATCAGCAGCAGGAGGTAACCTGGGTCACCCCAGGCAGCGTTCAAGATGTACTCAGCGCCCGCCTGGCAGGTGTAAGTGAGACCGCCAACCAACTTCTCACCACTGCTGCGGTAATTGGGCGCTCCTTCGATTTCTATACCTTGCATGAAGTCAGCGGACGCAGCGAAGGTGAGACTATTAGCGGCCTGGAAGGGCTCCTGGGGCGCGGTTTGATCCTCGAACGTGCCGAAGGAGAGAGGAACTCTGAAGTTATCTACGACTTCACCCACGAGAAACTGCGTGAGCTTGCATACGAGCAAGCCAGCCTCACCCGCCGCAGGTTACTACACCTGCGGGTCGCCGAGGTCCTTTCGAAAAAGATGCGAGGTCGACGCGATCAAGGCCAACTAGCCAGCTTCATAGCTAACCACTATGAGCTTGCCGGGCAAATGGGAACAGCAGCTGAATATTTCAAACAGGCTGGTGAACATGCCCGATCTTTATACGCTAACCAGGAAGCGATCAGCTTCTTCCAAACCGCCCTCGCCAACGGATATCCCGATGCATCAGCGCTGTATGAATCCATCGGCGATTTACAAATCTATCAAGGTGAATATCCTGCGTCTATCTCCAGCTACGAGACAGCTGCCGCGCTGTGCAGACCAGATTGCCTCTCCCGGTTAGAACACAAGCTGGGGAATGCTCACCACCGGCGTGGCGATTGGGAAATGGCAGAACAACATTACCGGTTTGCCCTGGATGAACTGGGAGAGGATGATAATCTAGCAGAGCGTTCCAGCATCTATGCTGATTTGAGTCGCAACGCTTACCAGCGCGGTGATGCGGAAAAGGCACTAGATATGGCTCACTCTGCTCTCGAGTTAGCTGAGACCAGCTCGGACCTGACTGCTCTCGCTCAAGCGCACAATACCCTGGGTATCCTTGCCCGTGGTGTCGATGATTACGAGCAAGCCATTCTCCAGTTAACCCAAAGCCTGGAAATCGCTGACGACCTGAAAGAACTAGACAGCCGCATTGCTGCGCTCAACAACCTGGCGCTGGTTTATCGTGATGCCGG
>JBEQLH010000018.1:0-3511 GCA_040326075.1 Anaerolineales bacterium | reverse complement strand
AAATATGTCAGACACCTTGCTGGCGACAAAATTTCATACTCCGCCACCGCTCACCAACCTGGTCAGCCGCAAACGCCTTCTGCAAAGATTGGATGAGGGTATCCGACAGGGGAGTCGTCTAACGCTTATTTCTGCTCCGGCTGGGTACGGCAAGACAACCCTTCTTGGAGATTGGATCCGGAATTCCAACCGGTCTGCAGTCTGGATTTCATTGGACGAGGGAGACAATGATCCAGCCCGGTTTTTAAGCTATCTTGTATCAGCGCTGCGCACAATCAAGCCAGGTATTGGTGAGACCACGCTTGCCAAACTCCAGGTCTCCCAAACCCAAATCCCGATAACCATGTTGACGCCGCTGGTCAACGAGCTGGTTGATATTCCCGGGAATGTCGTCATCGTTTTCGATGATTATCACACCATCCACAACCAATCGATCCACGATGCATTGACCTTGTTGTTGGAACATGCGCCTCCACATGTCCATATCGTGATTGCCTCACGCGCAGACCCTCTTTTACCAATTGCTCGCCTGCGAGGCCGGGGCCAGGTGACTGAATTGCGCCAGAACGATTTACGATTTTCAAAGGCTGAAGCATCCAAATTTCTCGGCCTGAATCCCTCTCTTGACCTCTCCCAGGCAGATATCGCCGCTCTGACCACTCGTACAGAGGGCTGGGCCGCTGGATTACAAATGGCATCGGTTTCCTTGAAGGAGCAAAGTGATGTCTCATCTTTTATCCGGGATTTCACCGGCAGCAACCGCTACATCCTGGACTACTTGATTGAAGAGGTTCTCCACAAACAACCGGATGCTGTTCAGAGTTTTCTGCTTTTAACCTCCATCTTAGAGCACTTGAGTGGGCCTTTGTGCGATGCAGTTATTGAAGGCATGGTGAGCTTGCCTGCCGATAGCCAATCCACATTAGAGGACCTCGAACATTCAAACCTGTTCATCATCCCACTTGACGAACGGCGTGAATGGTACCGCTACCACCGCTTATTTGCTGATCTGCTCAAACAACGCTTGAACCAATCTCAACCAGAAATTTTGAATATGCTGCATCGACGCGCAAGCGAGTGGTATGAAGAAAACGGATTAATGGAGGAGGCAATCGAGCATGCCTTATCATCCGGTGCAGCACCGCGAGCAGCAAAACTGATTGAAAAATCTGCGGAGAGTACGCTGATGCGCAGCCAGGTGAGAACCTTCTTAGGCTGGATCGAACGATTACCAGAAGGCGAAATCATCAACTGGCCTTCCCTCAGCGTTTATTACGCATGGGCACTCTTATGGAATGGCGCCCCACTTGAAGCGATCGAAGCCCATTTGGAATTAATAGCTCACCAGAAGGATCATTCCACCAAATCTTTACCGCTGCAAGCTTTCCTGGCAGTATTCAAAGGAGATGTATCGCGTGCCGCCAGGCTCGCCAATCAAGCGATCGAACAGCTGCCAAAAGAAGACACACTATTACGCAGCCTGGCAAGTTTTATCCTGGCCAGCTCATATCTGGCACAAGGTGATGCCGAGAGGGGCATCAATATCCTTGAAGATACCGCCAGAGCCAGCCAGAGAACTGGCAATATGATGATTGCTGTTCTTGTATTATGCGAATTAGGCGATGATAGCCAGAAGCATGGTCGCCTGCATCAGGCAAAGGGGTTGTACCAACAGGCCCTTGAGCTGGGGACCGATGAACAGGGAGTTCGTTTGCCGGTGGCAGGCAAGGCTTTAATTGGATTGGGGGATGTGGCGAGAGAATGGAATGATTTCGATACTGCGGAGCAGAATTTAATCGAAGGGATCACGCTTTCTGAGCAGTGGAGCATTTTGGGATCATTTGAAGGCTACCTGAACCTGATTCTGATACACGATTCACGAGGGGACACCCAACGGGGGGATGAGGTGTTTTCCCATTTGCGCGATCTGGCCTACCGGTTTGATGCCAGTGAAGTGGATGACTACATTGTTGAAATGTTTGCTGCACGCCGCAATATCGCTAAGGGTGATTTGAAGGCGGTTAAAGAATGGGCTGATAATCGCGGACAGACTATTAGGTTACCGGAGGATGGAACAGGAGAGATAGGAGATATCCTTCGCTCCCGCCTGCAGAAATATGAGAACGCCATAATGGCGCGATTATTAATTGCCGAAGGTAGGTTCTCCGATGCAATTGCATTGCTGGATCAAGTCATAACGGAAGCAATAAAGGCTGACCGTATTTTCTTAATGATCGACGCAGAGATCCTGCGCGCCATCGGATTCCATGCAGACGGCATGAGGTCCGAAGCCTTGACTGCATTAAACCATGCCCTCACACTTGCTGAACCAGCAGGATTTATGCGCGTTTTTCTCGATCACGGAGCTAAGATTAAAGAATTGCTCGAGATCGCTCAGACGGAATTAAATGAACCATCAATATTGGCTTACATCGATCGATTGCTCAATGCCTCCGCACAGAAGATTAGCGAGAGACAACCAATCCCTGACCGTCAGAGAGAGAAAATCATTGAGCCCCTAAGTGATCGAGAACTAGAGGTCCTCCGATTGCTGCCATCCAGCCTATCCAGTACCGAGATGGCAGAAGAACTTTCAATTTCGGTCAATACCCTGCGCAGTCACCTTAAAAGCATTTATGCCAAATTAGAGGCGCACAGCCGCTACGAAGCCATCTCCCGAGCCAGGGAATCAAATTTATTGTAATTCGCAAAATTGATGGAATGATGAAATCCCACCTCCAGGGTGGGTGATTTAAGTTAATCACCAATTTATGTGATGACATCTCACCCAATCAAGGGCTATATTGGTTTTAGCAAGGAGATATATGCATGTCTGAATTCAATAATTATAAAGATGAAGGCATATACCAGATAAAAATAATTGGAAATATCGACAGTAATTGGTCCAGCGGGTTTCACGGGTTGAAAGTATCTGCCAATGATGGCGATCAATTCACAACCTTGACTGGATTGATTAAGGACCAGGCTGAATTACGTGGCATATTGAACAAGATTTGGGATCTAAATTTAATGGTTATCTCGTTAAACCGACTTGAGGAATAACGTTCAGCGACCAACGAGAAAGCAAATGAACAAAGAATTATTAGTAAGTGCTCTAAGTGACATTGCTCAGAAAATTTTCAAAGATATGAGACAATCAATCTGGAAGGAAGCAAACCATGACTCTCGAATACATATTACCCCTCTCCGATAGCAAGGCTACCCTGGAAACCGTTGGCGGAAAGGGCGCATCGCTGGTTCGGTTGATCAATGCGGAATTGGCTGTTCCGGGTGGATTTCACATCACCACAGAGACATACCGGAGATTTATCGCTTACAACAATCTGCAACCTTATATCCTGGAAGCGATAGCAAAGGTAGAGATTTCAAAACATACCAGTGTTGAAAACGCTTCTCGCAAGATTCAAGACCTGATTCACCAGGCAGAAATGCCCTCCGATATCGCCTCGGAGATCGTCCAAGCCTATGCCGAGCTCCCTGGTAACGATCC
>JBEQLH010000128.1:3454-8112 GCA_040326075.1 Anaerolineales bacterium | reverse complement strand
AAAAATCCTTTGGGGGCTGGCTGACCGCGTGGCTTCTTCTACTCCATCAAAACTGGCAGCTGCTGGTTCGGCTTCAACCTCATTTTCGGTAGGCTTGGCTACCAGAGGCAAAGAGCCGGATTCTGAATACGTAGTAATGTCCTCTTCCGCTTTGCGGGTGATAAGCGCCACTACTGTAAGTACCGGCACGACCTGCTCTTTCTGCACCAGGATCTTACGCAAGAAACCCCGAGCCGTAGCTTCCACTTCCAGTACCGCCTTGTCTGACTCGACAGAAAACAGGACATCGCCGCGCTTGACGGAGTCGCCCTCTTTCTTGAACCACTCGATAATGGCTCCTTCTTCCATGGTCTGGCCCAGCTTGGGCAGAATGATTTCAGTGATCATAGGCTACTCCATAAATATTCTTGTTGTGACTGGGTGATCATGATTAGATTCATCAGTAAGACGATGCCTAACTGAGAACTTGACGGATACCACTCACGATAGCATCTACGTTTGGGATGGCAGCATCTTCCAGCGATTCAGCCATGGGTACCGGCACGTCTGCTGCGGCAACCCTCACTATCGGTGCATCAAGCCAATCGAATACCTCTTCCTGAATGCGCATTGCCAGCTCGCTGATGAAGGAGCTGGTTTTGTAAGCCTCGGTGACGCCCACCACACGCCCTGTTTTCTTTACTGATGCGGAAATGGTCTCCATATCAAGTGGTTTGAGGGTGCGTAAGTCAATGACTTCGACACTGATGCCCTCCTCGGCCAACTTTTCGGCAGCCTCTAGCGAGCGATGCACCATGCGTGAATAAGTGATGATGGTTACATCGCTGCCCTCGCGCTTTACGTCGGCGACACCAAAGGGGATGATGTAATCCTCATCAGGCACGTTGCCCTCAACACCGTAGAGCATCTTGTGCTCGATAAACATTACCGGATTATCATCGCGGATGGCTGCTTTGAGCAAACCCTTGGCATCAAAGGGGGTGCTGGGCATACATACATAGATGCCAGGAAAGTGAGTCCACAGTGCCTCAAGGCTCTGGGAGTGGTGGGCAGCGATACTCCGCCCGGCGCCGCCCTCCGTGCGAATGACGAATGGTACGATGGTTTTTCCACCAAACATGAAGCGGTTTTTAGCTCCTTGGTTTGCTATCTGGTCCATGGCAAGCGGCGTGAAATCAACGTACATGATCTCAGCGATGGGTCTCATCCCAGCCATCGCCGCCCCGACGGCCGCACCACCGATAGTAGCCTCGGATATTGGCGTATCGCGCACGCGCTCTGCGCCGAACTCGTCGAACAAGCCCGCTGTAGCACCATAGGCTCCTCCATAGAGGCCAACATCTTCGCCCATGATGAACACCTTCTCGTCACGCAACATCTCCTCGCGAGCAGCTTCCTGGAGCGCTTCGCGATACAAGACTTTACGAGTGCCATCGCCTCCAATGCGGCACTTCTCGCGCAATTCACGCTCCTTGCTATAATCCTCTGCTGACCACTTGAATGGTGCATAGACAAACTTTTCCACTTCATCCGCGGGAGGCATGGCTGATTCCAGGGCAAACTGAGTAGCCTCTTCGATGGAATCTTCGACCTTTTCTTCCAGGGCGTCGATCTCTTCCTCAGAACAGACGCGCTTTTCCACCAACCAGGCAGCGAAATTAGGTATCGGGTCGCGTGCCTTCCATTCAGCCTCTTCCTCCTTGGTCCGGTAAGCACGCGGGTCGGAGCGAGAGTGGCCATACCAGCGATAGGCCTGGCATTCGATCAGCGAGGGTCCCTCACTTCGACGAGCACGCTCCACGGCGCGCCCCACCGCTTCGCGAACGGCCAGTACATCCATGCCGTCCACAACTTCCCCGGGCATATCATAGGCGCACGCCCGGTCAGCGATAGCCAATTTGGCAGCCGCATTTTCAAGGGGCACCGACATGCCGTATAAGTTGTTCTCCACGATGAAAACGACAGGCAGATCCCATAATCCGGCCATATTGAGAGCCTCATGAAAGTTGCCCGTCTGTGATGCACCATCGCCAAAGAAACATAGAACGACACGATCTGTGCCCTGCATTTTCTGAGCCAGGGCTGCACCGGTGGCCACAGGGATATTGCCACCAACAATGCCGGTGGCGCCCAGGTTGCCCTTTTCAACATCAGCGATGTGCATTGAACCACCACGCCCCAGGCAGTATCCGGTCTCGCGACCGCACAGCTCAGCCATCATCTTGTTGTAATGCTCCTGTTTGGTTTCCTCAGTCTTAGCTATACTTGCCCCCCGAGCATGGCAGTGGCCATGCCCCCGGTGAGCACTGGTTATCAAATCGTCATCATTCAGTACTGATACCGCACCCACAGCGATCGCCTCCTCTCCAGCATATAGGTGCGATGCTCCTTTAATCAGGTTTCTTCCCAGCAGATCATAAACCCGGTCCTCAAACATGCGAATTTCCCACATTTGACGCAGTAAATCGAGTGATTCTTCCCGATTTAATCCATGCTGGGCTAACGGATCTTTTGTTTTGGTCGCCATATATACTCCTCAGTAAATACAAAATTTTAAAATTATTTTTGTTCTGATAGTTAACTTTATTATAACCAACACCAATCCTCACATCAGACAATAGTATCTCCTCACAATAATTGGAGATATCTAGATTACAAACCAGACCAGACGTTAATTCCTACTAAAGTGTGAAATTATCAGGAAAGTGTAGTGATCTTGATTGCTCTTCTATTTGGTCTTTGCTAAAGTATGAGCTAAACGACTTATATTACCTCTCCTATAACGTCTCCTCATGCATCATTACTCATCACAACTTCTGCGCCAGTCGCCAGACATTCTCAATATCCGGCTCAGCCCAGCGGAAGTGAGGGTTATCGATTGGATACTCGCAGACACCGACTGCGAGGTGACAGCGTAGTTCATTGAATTGGCTGGCTTTGCAACTGGTGGTTCTTATGTCAGGTCTGAGAAGATTCATAATTGAATCACCATCAGGCTATCGAATGTATCTTAACGAAGATAACTTTTTCTTTCATTCTTAATTACTATCCCAATCCGGTGTGCTAATTTTTCGAAACTATTTATTGTACGTTACTGGTGTCGGGTTACGTTCGCTGAAATCGCGTTGGTGCCAATAAGGATAAATCGGATCGCGCTCGCTTGCCGCATCTAGTTTAGCTACTTGCTCTGGAGGTAAATTCCAACCTACTGCACCCAGGTTTTCCTTTAACTGCGCTTCATTACGAGCACCGAAGATCACGGTAGAGATAGTTGGACGCTGCAGAACCCAGTTAAGGGCAACTTGTGCTACTGTTTTCTGCGATTGAGCCGCTACCACGTCCAGGACATCGACCAGATTGTAGAACCATTCTTCAGGTATTGGTGGCCCCTCGTCACCTCCCTGCGTAATGCGGCTATTTGTTGGTGGCGGCTGGTCACGTCGAAACTTTCCACTGAGACGACCGCCTGATAGCGGTCTCCAGACCAGCGTGCCGACCTTCTGATCAAGCGCCAGAGGCATCAACTCCCATTCATACTCTCGCGAGGTTAACGAGTAATGGGCTTGGTGACCAACATAACGCGCCCAACCATATTTTTCAGATATCGCTAACGACTTCATCAAGTGCCAACCAGAAAAATTGGAGCAAGCGATGTAGCGCACTTTGCCACTTTGCACCAATGTCTCCAGTGCCCTTAGCGTTTCTTCAACGGAAGTTTTAGCATCGAAACCGTGTATGGTGTAAATATCTATGTAATCGGTCTTGAGGCGGCGCAGGCTGTCATCACACGATTGGATGATGTGAAATCGGGATGAACCAGCATCATTCGGTTCATTACTCATTGGAAAGTTAGCCTTGGTAGAGATGAGCAACCTGTCACGCCGGCCAGAAATAGCTTTCCCCAGAACTACTTCCGAGCGACCCTGGGAATAAACATCCGCTGTATCAAACAGGTTAACACCCGCGTCCAGGCATATGTCAACTAGACGAGTGGCTTCGGCTTCATCACTGTTACCCCACTTACTGAAAAAGCCACTCTCAGCACCGAACGTGCCCGTACCAAAACTGAGGATTGGGATTTTGAAACCGGAATCTCCGAGGAACCTGTATTCCATTGCAATCACCTATATTATTTCCTTGTTCTATTTTATGTTTCAGATTGGTAATATCGGCCCCCGAATACGATGGATACCAACCTGCTATGTAGCTGCAAACACCTGCACCTTGAAAAGGAGAAGAAAGATTACCTAATAATGTTGATAAAAGTCCCATCCAAGGTAGGTTTCGATCGCCTCTGTGAGCACTTTGGCATAATGTCCCCGGGTGACAGAGACATGGTGTTCAAAGCCATTTTTGCAGATGTAATTCAGCATGGTTTGCAGGTTCGGAATTTGCAATACCGCTGCGCCGCCCTGGAAGTTAGTCGCTGAATCATCGGTGATTTCACCTTCACCAACGTAAGATTTGATCATGCCAGCCCGGTCATCGGTAGACATGCGGAAGAAAGTCATCGGACCTGCTGCAGCCTGACCTTTGATGGCACCGAAGCAGTTCTCCGCTCCGAGGCTGGCTCCCAATACATCCAGGTTTGAGATCTCCACGTCAACCTGCAGGAATTCTTTCGGGAAATTGCTGCAGTGGGTATTGATGCACATCTC
>JBEQLH010000128.1:1837-3354 GCA_040326075.1 Anaerolineales bacterium | reverse complement strand
CCCCACACGGCGTCGAGTCCTCAGGAGTGATCACATACTCGTAACCCTGCTTCTTCAGAATTTCGAGCAGCTTGGCTCGTACATCGACGGCCAACTCAGCGTTAAAAAATCCGCGCGAGCCCACGATTAGGCCAAATGTTGGGGTCTTGTCCATAATACTCATTTCATCTAGCTCCTTTCGCTAATGAATAACCTATTTGCTGTCATTGGAAGGGTAGACCTTTTCAGGTGTCATCCTGCCCTTAGGACGCTCAATGAGCTCCAGGGTGACGCCGATCTTGTCCTCGGTGTCCAGGTAGGCATAGTGTCCATCGCCATCGAGGCCAAAGCCTGCACCATCCATGATCATCTTGATCCCGGCTGCTTCTGCTTCGGCTAGACCTTCCTCCATGCTATCGACCAACACGCCAAAGTGGTGAACACCATAGCCGTGCTCAGCGACGAAATCAGCATAGACGGTATCACCTTCTAGTATCTCAATCAATTCAACGCGCATGGGTCCAAAGTAAGATAATGCCACACGCATCTTGTACTCACTTGGGTTGCCGTGGTAGGTCATTCGCTTTACCAGCGGTTTCCCGTACGTGTAGAAGTGCCAGTCCCCGATGCCGAACAGCTTCCAATAGTTTTCGACAGCCTCTTCCAGGTTGGGCACGATAATGGCTACCTGGGCAATACCCTTGTCTAGAAATGACAGTTTTTTGGTTGGGTCAGGCATTCAAATATCTCTCGTGATCTGTGGGAAAGAAAACAGCTTTTAATACCTTGCCCTCCAGGGCCATTGATGCTCCTTCTACAAAGTCGGAGAGGGGAAAGCGGTGGGTAACCAGCTTGTCGCCCGGGATGCGACCTGAAGCCAGCAAGCGCAGAGCGATGCGCTGGTGCCTGGGGGAAAAGGTGGTCGTTCCGATCAAATGCAAGGCATTATAGTGGACAATATTCATATCCACACCTGGTTTGCTGTGGTCCTTGGGTAAGCCACCAAAAAGCAAGATGCGCCCAGCTTTGCGGGCCATTTCCACTGCTTGCACCTGGGCAATGGGCGCAGGCGATGCAGTGACAATCACGTCAGCTCCTTTACCGCCGGTCAGGCTGCGGACTTCTTCCACCAGGTCGACTTGTGCGGCATTGATGGTTGCATCCGGTTCGAATGCTTCAGCCAGCTTGAGGCGGTCTTCTGCGATGTCTGCGATGAAGATTTTGTCCGCTCCGCGCGCACGCGCCAAGCTGATGTGGATGCAACCAATGGGGCCAGAGCCAATGATCACTACCGAGTCCCCCAAACCGACCTTACCTAACTCCTGGGCATTGACACAAGAAGATATGGGCTCCGAGATGCTCGCAAAGGCGGGATCCATTCCCTCGGGCGCTTTTTGGACTGCACCCAGGCGAACACTTTCCTCCGGGATAGCCAGGTAATCAGCCAAGCCTCCAGGCCAGGATTGTCCAATTTCACGATAATTCTCGCATAACTCCAACCGACCTTCTAAGCAGAAATCACAAATCCCACAATAAGC
>JBEQLH010000128.1:0-1737 GCA_040326075.1 Anaerolineales bacterium | reverse complement strand
GCATCTTGTACGCGCCGCAGCTCGTAGACAAATTTATCAGTATCAGGGACAAAGTTATGCTCTGTTAGCATATCGCCCTTAGCAATGTCCTGGATGACCTTGCCACCCGGAGCAATCCCGAGGGGAATCGCCTTTTTGGCATGAGCTTCCTCAAAGATGTAAGTGCGTCCAAAGATGTCGGAGCTCCCAATTTCGCCGACAATCTCCCCGGTCTTCAGATTGCGTTTGGCAATGGTGGCTACCTCAGACACCATGCGCTTGGAGACAATGGTGCTCTCGGCATAAATAACGGCCTCGGCAATAGATACCGGCGTTTCGATGGCACAGAGGTGAAAGGGTCGGTAAAGCGTGTAGTAAGGACCAGGACCCATCGAGTAGAACTTCATGTCGGCTTGGACACGCGGATCCGGGCTGGTAATAATGGCAAATACACCGGGCGCCACCTTACCAGTGGAATAATCCACGCAGCCACGACGGCTGAGTATGCCGCCATCCTCTTTAGGGACGAACACTTTGTTCAAATCAGGTACGTCTACATCGACCCCGTGCATACCCGGGACATCTGGGAGCAGCCCGGTAGCATTGGACATGGCAGCCAGCTCCACCATGGTTTTAGAGCCATCCTTGAACGCCGATAGCATTTTTGGATTCATGCTTTTGCTTTCCGCTTCTTCCCGGCAGGAATCGGGTGTCGCGTCAAAGTCGATACGGTTGTTCTTGCCCTTTCCCAAACAAACAACCTCAAAACCCATGGTACCGGCCAAGTTGTACAGCATCTTGCACACCCCCGGCTCGTCACCAGAAGCAGCCGTGTAGACACAACCGGCCTTCTGGGCCAGACGGTGCAGGAGCGGGCCAACCGTCACATCAGTCTCCACGTTCAACATAATCACGTGTTTGCTGTGCAAGATGCAGTTCCAAGCCACCCTGGCACCAACTTCAGTAATTCCTGTTGCTTCAACTACCGCATCCAGGCTTTCCAGTTTAGAGAGCATCACTGCGTCTTCAGTGACCACATACTTGCCAACCCGGAACGCGTCTTCTGCTTGCCCAACCTGGTTGGTGACAACGATCTCCGACTTGGGAATGCCCAACGTCGCTAAAGTAGAAAGTGGGCGGTTGACATCGATGTCAGATATGGCCATTGTGGTCATGCCTGCGATCTGGTTGGTCATGTGGACCATCCCTGATCCCATCTGGCCGCAGCCAACCAGACCAACTAGGATGGGATCGTTCGCTTCTTCTAGTTTCTGCAAGTGCTCATAGATTTCCAATTTAGTATCTCCTCATCTATTATGGTTTATCAGACCAGGTCGTATATGTTTGTTATGCAACCCCACTACAACCCAAGAGTTTCATCAGCTTCACTGTATCTGCTTTGAAAAAATCAATCGACCGGGCGATGATCTCGTGGTACGCAGCTCCATCTTGGCCGGCATCCATCAACATCCTATGGATATCGTTCGCTGCTCGTATACCCGCAGCAGTATAGTAGCAAACCTTACTGATGCCGTTGGCAACGATCGCTGGGTACTGGCTAAAGGCCAGGCCCGAAGCCCCATGCATCACCAGAGGAATATCAACCTGGGAGTAGATATCACCCACCAAGTCCAGATCCAGGTTGGGTTCTCCCTGGTATGTTCCATGGACGTTCCCAAAGGAAATGGCAAGTGCATCCACGCCTGTCCTCTCTACGAATTCCGCAGCCTGTTCAGGATCTGTGGAAGCGGCTTTGAG
>JBEQLH010000347.1:0-2789 GCA_040326075.1 Anaerolineales bacterium | reverse complement strand
GCCGCGATCGGGGTTAAGGTAGATGCCCGGGGAGTATCAAGACATGGTTTTGCCCTTAACGTCAACCCGGACATGACCTACTGGGAAGGGATTGTCGGCTGTGGTTTGGATGATTATCCAGTGACCAAACTGGTCGATCTGCTCGACCCAACACCTGCAATGGAAACAGTCACACTGGGAGTGGTGGCTGCGTTCGGAAAGGAATTCAAGTACACTATGGAATATAAGTCACTTTGAGTAGTATTGCGGTATGTTTGACACAAGAAATAAATAATATTACACTTAATCCACCACACCTTCATCAGCTAATTAATCAGACTTGGAGAAAAACATGGCTTTCCAACTCGTCATGAAAAATGGCCCAGCACCCGGGAAAGTATACTCACTTGATAAAAGTGAGATATCAATCGGTCGAGAAGCGGGATGTGATGTGTTCGTCAATGATGTGGAGGTCTCCCGACAACATGCGCGGCTGAACGATCAAACTGGTAATTATGTTTTGCAGGATCTTGGTTCCACCAACGGCACTTTCGTCAACGGGCAACGGGTGGTTGGATCGCGAATCCTGCAGCCTGGTGACACAATTTTGCTGGGTGAAAATGTCAGCCTGACATTCGAAGCAGTGCCTTTTGATCCCAATGCAACACAGGTGAGCTACGCCAGTACACCTTCTGAGGAATCACCCCCGCAATATGAAAATGCTGTCATTCAAGAAGAACAGGCACCCCCGCCACCTCCACTCCCTGAACAGCCGGTTTATGCTGGCCGGGTACCCGTTAGCCCGGTTGAACCCCTGATCCCAGAAGAAAGCAGTCCCCGGCGGACCTGGTTGTGGGCAGGTTGCGGGTGTGCTGTCATGCTGACCTGCGCCCTGGTAGGGGTAGCTTATGTGTTTGATTACATCAATCTCTACTGTACTCCGCCTTTCCGGGATGTGATGGTGATTTTCGGAGCAGTCTGTCCATAGCGCCTAAAGGTGCTGCAATCTGACGATGTCCAAGCAATAGATAAACCTGGAAAAAGCTCTTAACAAACTTTCAAAAGACCGAATGTCTCTGCGGATAATCGGTCTATTTATTTACCAAGCCCTGCAATGTACTGACAATCAGAAATCTATGATCACTCCAACCCAATGTCTGTACGCTGGAACAGAAACGGCACAGAAGATCCCACCAATACGTTGTCCTGGGTCTGATCGAGTTGATCCTTTACGATGAGGAGATCTTTCTCAGCATCTACGTAATTTCCGGCCCGTAAATGCTGATCAACCTCGACCAATAATTCCTCAATTGCAAGGTTATCTGGTGTAGAAGGTCTCCGCAGGTAATCTGCCACGATACCCCGTTGGCGCATCTGTTCACCACCAGGCAGCCAGGCGGTCAAAAAGTATGCTGAGGGATCAAGCAACTGCTGGTAGCGCCGCACTGCATCATAATAAGCCACTGTAAAGAATAAATCATCCTGCATATCTGGATTGGTGTGCTGTCGAAATAGTGCGGTTTTAAACATCCCTTCCAGCTGCTCCAAGGTGAGACCAAAATGATTCTGCAAAGCCTGATCCAAGGCCTGCTCATGTTCACCGCTGGGATGGGGCAGGATATCCCGGTAGAAATCATTAAACGCCTGCCAACCATACCTGGTTACCATAAATTGGACCAAGGCACCTCCTTCAAGGTAACCGATCTCGTGCTGCGAGGTATAAAACGAGTCAGCCAGCTGGGTAAGAGGCAAATACCAACCCAGATCAATCAGCTCAGCTGCCCTTTGCAGTAATGGTTCTTTCTTAAAATGCCCGTCAGAGAGGTATACGGCAAGCCCTTCGACGAGCAGAGGTGGTCGCACTTCACCGCCCAGACGACCATCTAAAATATGGATCATCTCATGGTGCAGCACTTGAGATAAATCATTGCCTGCATAGTTGCTGTCGATATACGAGACATAGATTTCATTGCTGGCGAATCCTCCATGACCCACGACACGCGGCAGGACCGTGATTGGAATGCGATCGTCAAATTCAATCCCCATCCGCTGGACTGCATCTGCGGCTTGCTGCTCGATAAGGTCCAGCAATTCAGGCAAATCTCTGGCAAATTCGGTCCCGGTGATGAAATGCACCTCGCAGCACCCAAGGACAATTGTCTCCCACTGAGCCTGGCGTTCCGGGCTTGGGACCTTTACAGCGGGTAAAAGGTATACCTTTTCTGTCCAGGTTGGACCGTCTGGTTGAACAACAAATTCTAATTGATATTCTCCTGACTCGAGATGGGAGGTATCCCAGACCCAATTGAACGTGGCTTGCAGACGCTCCCCAATTCCATATCCCTCAAATCCAGATGATCCCAGGTTATTGGGTGATTCACCGCTAACCTGAATACGCACATTTACCCCTTCCAGGTCAACATCATCAGGAGAGATGACTTCGATGCTGATCTGATCACCAACGTACAGGGAGCTATCTGGGTGCAGACGGACTGAAAATTCATGCTCGGTCTGATGTGGTGGAGTAGCTGTCGGCGTTGGAGTAAAGATTGGCGGCGCAGTCTGAAATGGTGTTGAAGTAAGGGGGGGCTGTGAGATCGCCGGGGAAGTCGGTATCAACGAAGTAATCGCTTGACAGGCGATCAATAGGAAAGCAACTACCACCAATGCTCTGCGCATCTCGCAATTATAGCAGTCCAAAGCCCATCGATGGTCACTGGTAAAATAAGCTAATAAAATTTACAGGTAGATTAAGCGATCCAACCCTTGGAGGTATGAATGTCACCCATGTTTGTCCCCGGACCAGTGGA
>JBEQLH010000346.1:0-2791 GCA_040326075.1 Anaerolineales bacterium | reverse complement strand
GTGGGCCGGTAACGACAAGCTTGGGTTTAATGCCCTTTTTTTTCAGTTCCGAAACGACCTCTAATGCGAATTCGATGTTTTTAGCTTGGGTGACCCGGACTGGCATCAAGATGTTGATATCACTTTTCACCAATCCCAGCCGATTCATCAAAGTAATCCCTTGATCTGATAATCCGAGTGTGTGGATCGGATCAACCCCGTTATAAATCAACTTAATATCATCTATGGAGCAATCAAAAAGTTGTGCTAAAGTCTGCTGCCTTTCCTGGGATACCACAACATAAACACAATCAGATCGTTTGGTACGTAATAAGTCCCAGGGAAAACCGGGATGTACCTTGGAACGAGAGCTCGGACTTGTCCAGGTGAAATCATGGCACCAAGCAATCCCATTATGGATTACACTCTGATCTAGCAAGCGGTGAAGAGCCCCGGTAAGCGGTAAATTAAAATGTTTGGTGAATACATTATGGATGATCAGGTGATCGAATTCGCGCAGAATAGGATCAAGACGATTGGCTAATTGTGTTTCAAGGGTTTCGAAATATTCAGGGACCCTTCCGGCTTCGAGTTCTTGACTAATTTTGATGATTTCAGGATGCTGTGAATCAATTTCCGGGATCTCGATAATGTTTGCTTTTGGTGGGAGGGCATTAACATCACCGCGCCCAGTAATAACAGTACAAGAGTAACCAGCGTGGATAAATTCTTTTAGATGAGCCTTGATCACCGCCTCAACACCACCAATAATTGGTGGTGCTGAATAGTGAAGTATGGCGACCTTTTGATCTTTCATAGAATCTTTACAGGTTAAGGTTTTCAACTGCGTCCAGTTGTTTGCAGAACCAATCGCGGATATCCTCACGCTCGATCAACCAACGAAGACGTTCATTCAATTCTTGGCGCTGCTCATCACTCATAACCAGCGCTTGGTGGATCGCCTCGGCGGTTGCATAAACATCGCATGGTGATATTACAATAGAACCGGAATTGAGTTGTTCTTGTGCACCAGTGCGTTCCGATAGGATCAATACACCATCGCGCTGGTTCACGATAGGACCTTCTTTGGCGACTAAATTCATTCCATCAGCGATCGAATTTACCAGCAGGACGTCGTAATATTTAAGTGCTGCAATCGCTCTGGGATAGTTTTCCCCAACCAGCACGCGGATGGGCTCCCACTCATGAGTTCCGTAAGCTGCGTTTACATGGCCGGCCCTAGCCATGAGTTCATCTAAGTAGGTCTGGTACTCCTCAACATCCAATCGAGAAGGCACCAATAAGGCTAGAAAGGACACCTTCTCACGGTGTTCGGGGTATAGCTCCAACAATTCTTCAAACGCCTGGAATCCTCGCACGATATTCTTGCTAGGTTCGATGCGATCTATACGTAGTAACAACTTACTTCCACCCACCATGTCTGTAATTTCGGATTCATAAGTCCGGACTTCTTGGCTGTCAGCAGAGTTAATCAATGATTGAACATCAATGGAAATTGGAAAGTGGCGGACATAAGTTCCGTGATTACGATACCAAACCCGCTGTGGTTTGTATTTTACGCTCGCAGAAGGCAAGTATGTCTGGCAGGTTCTTATGAAATTGAGAGCATCAGCGTTGGTTTGGAAACCGAGAAGGTCTGCCGCGCACAGGCCCTCAAGAATCGCGTGTCGCATCGTGGGGGGTAGGATCCCCCAATAGTCCGGACCGGGCCAGGGTATATGGGTGAAATGCATGATGGTAGGTCGAAGCCGAGGGGGGATTCTTGCACGTAGATAATGGGCTACTAGGTAAAGATGATAGTCCTGCAGCATAACTAACACAGGTTTTGGTGTGATCTCCATTTGCTCGATGATCGCCTGAGCAAATTGTTTATTTACGGCGACATATCCGTCTTCCCATGCCATCCAGGTATCTCTATTGATCACAGGCGCATATGGAACATTCCACATCGAATGCTGGAGAAACCACAACAACGGGTTGGCAATTACGTTATAGTAACCCTCGTATGCCTCCTCATCGGAGGGTATGAATTTCAGGTAAATAAAATCCTCATTATCCGTGAGGGGGATTTGACCTTCATGCCACTCATTATCCTCTTCGGAGATGGCACAAGATATCCAGGTTGCATCGGCATCTCGAATAAGCCCAGTAAGTGCTGTAACTAAGCCGCCGGTGCCGCGTTGAAATGTCAATTGGCCATTTTGCCCTTTTTGAATTGTTACCGGACCACGATTTGAAGCGATGATTACTGACCGACGAGATATGCATGGTTCTTGCTGGCTTTCATCCACAGCTGGCTCCTATATTCAAATAATTTAGAGAGGATTATATTCCTGATAACGACTCGCAGAAATTGCTAGATCAATGAACACGGCTGCAGTCCAGCCGAAAGCTTCAGAGGCTTTCGCAGGTGGTTCTCCGTTTTCAGAATGATAATATTCATAAATGCCTTGATGACGAATGATAAGATCCAGAGTTTTATGGGTCAGTTCATCTGCGAGTTGATCTTCGCCGACCTGGCGAAGCGCTTCAATGAAAAAGTAGTTTATGTTAACCCATACAGGGCCACGCCACATGGTGCTGGGTTCGTAATGAGGATCATTACGAGCTACTGAAGGGAGTATATTTACACCCCAGAACTCGTCAGGATTGGTTAGATGTCCTATCAAGCGGTTGCGGATATTATCGGGTAACTGCCCAGTCCACAATGGAAAAAGGTTAAAGGGGGTTATTACCGGGATACTTTCGTTATTGTGCTTTGCACGGAAAACACCGCTTTCCTCATCCCAAA
>JBEQLH010000127.1:0-8170 GCA_040326075.1 Anaerolineales bacterium | reverse complement strand
GAGGAGTGTTCTATTCTCAGGTGAATACTGCGCGGGCGATCTATTTACCATTGGTCAGGCAGTAGGGAGATTGACAATTGCTTTTACCTTATATCATCAATTAGCCGCATGAGAATCAAAAGAGCACAAGAAGTTTATGAATAATTGGAAACTATGTGCGACGCACCTGGCAGGTGCGTCGCACATTTAATCCTCAAAGCTCAAGTTCTGGATTGTTCGAACCATATCTTTTGGGGGAACATAATCCAACACGAAACGTTCGTAATCGTCAGAATTGATAAATTGATCTTGTACAAAATTCGCATCACATAACGTCCCAGCACGTTTCCCTATCCATTCCAAGTAGTTGGAGTAAGGCCAATCATCTAGATTAGCGACTAATCCTGCCTCAAGCGGGTTACGATGAATATACCTGCAGAGATGAATTAAATGGTTATCCCTATCAATATGAACTGATTTAAATGGTCCTTCAAATAATGTTCCGGTCCGCTGGTAAGTTTTATTGAATGCTTTCGTGTAACTATTGAAGGTCCTTTGGACAAATGCACTTATTAACTCCGCTCCATTTTGGCGCAGCAGAAAATGATAATGATTAGGCATGAAACAATAAGCAATTACAGAGATATTGAATCGGGAAGAATAATCCTTCACCCGACTTAAGAGGAATCTATAGTTATTAGACTCTCGAAATATTAGCTCTCGATTGGATCCGCGGTTGAAAATGTGATAGTAATGTCCCGCTTTAAATTCAATCTTTCTACGTGCCATTTCATTATCTTATAATAAGGTGCGACGCACTTCTGAAGTGCGTCGCACCTTGATCTCTCTAAGCTTTTTCTAAGCCCACCTCTGCCTGCTCACCATCGAACTCAAAATCACCAGTCGCGGCTCCCTCTGGGGATTTACCAAATTTCAACTCAAGCGTGAGCGTCTCCCCCATAATGTAAGCCTGGTGCTCCTGGATCGCGTCTAACAAGGTCGCGGAGGCACTGACGTACATATAGATGCGGTCAGCGATATCGAAATCAGCTTGTTTTCGCAGGTCCTGCACCCTGCGTACGAATTCGCGGGCTAAACCCTCCCGGATGAGCTCTGGAGTTAGATCGGTCTTCAGGGCTGCCAGGTAAGCCCCTTCGGAGGCGACCACCAACCCAGAACGAGCCTCGGCGCGTACTTCCACCTCATCCGGTAAAATCTCGAAAGTCTCACCCTCCACAGAAACAGAGATCGACTCGCCGCTGAGTAGTGCTCGAGCAGTTTCCCCAGCCTCCAAAGCCAATATCGCTGCCCGAATAGCGGGAAATTGTGATTTGTATTTACCACCTAACTGTTTCGGCAGCGGGTTCAAGGAATATGCAACCACTTCTCCTGCAGAACTTAATGCAGTGACTTTCTTGACATTCAATTCATCCATCAGGAGGTCTGCATAATCATCCAACGCCCGAGTTTCCTTCTTGCTTCCCACTGAAAAAGCAGCTTCAGCCAAGGGCTGGCGGACTTTGATCGCAGCCTGGTTGCGGGCCGAGTGTCCCAGGGAAGCCAGGCGCATCACCAGGTGCATATCTGTGTTCAAGGTTTCATCGATCAGAGCTTCATTATAGGATGGCCAATCCGCCAGGTGGACTGACTCGGGAGCCTCACGATCCGTTGAACAGACCAGGTTCTGGTACAGCTCCTCCGACAGGAACGGCATGGTTGGGGCAAGCAGTTTGCTGAGTGTCGACAAGGCAGTGTAGAGTGTGGCGTATGCCGTGTCCTTGTCAGCGTCCGATTCGCTCTTCCAGAAGCGCCGGCGGGAGCGGCGCAGATACCACTTGGAAAGTGTATCAACGAAGGTTTGGATGGGACGTGTGGCGCCAAGCACATCATAGTTGTCAAAGGCTGTGGTCACATCCCTCACCAGGGTATTCAATTCAGAGAGAAGCCATCGATCGAGGTCGTTCTCGCTCTCAACCACCTGGCCTTCACCTGCAGCAGGCTGCCACCCATCTAGCTGGGCGTAAGTTACAAAGAAGGAATAAACATTCCACAAAGTTAAAGTGAAACTGCGCATCACCTCACCGACCAGTTCAACCGAGAATCGGCGCTCCTGACCTGGTGGGCTGGCAGTATACAGGTACCAGCGAAATGCATCCGCCCCATGTTCATTAATCACATCCCACGGATCGATAACCGTACCGCGTGACTTTGACATCTTCAAGCCATCCCCATTCAGAATCAATCCCAGGCTGAGCACATTCCGGAAGCTGACTTCTTCGAAAAGCAGTGTACTGATGGCATGCAGTGAATAAAACCATCCCCGGGTTTGGTCAACCGCTTCGCAGATGTAGTCAGCGGGGAATTGATTCTTAAAATCCTCTTCGTTCTCAAAGGGATAATGCCACTGGGCTACAGGCATGGCACCTGAATCGAACCACACATCGATCAATTCCAAGACCCGATTCATCTTTCCGTCACATTCTGGACAGTTAAACTGCACCTCGTCTACATAAGGGCGATGCAGATCCAATTCCGACAGATCTTCCCCAGCCAGTTCACTCAGCTCAGCCACTGAACCCACCGCTAACTGGTGGTGGCAACCCTCACACTCCCATACCGGCAGGGGTGTGCCCCAGTAGCGTTCACGGCCCAACGCCCAATCAACGTTGTTCTCCAGCCAATTGCCGAAGCGGCCATTTTTGATATGTCCTGGGTACCAGTTAATCTCCTGGTTGAGAGCAACCAATTTTTCTTTGTACTCGGTTGTGCGGATAAACCAGGTGCCGCGGGCGTAATAAATCAACGGTGTGTCACACCGCCAGCAGAAGGGATATGTGTGCGTGTATGTTTCAACCCGGTAGAGCAGACCGCGCGCCGCGAGATCTTCAGTGATCAGGGGATCGGCATCCTTGACGAATATTCCGCTCCATGGGCGCACCTCGGGGATGAAGGTCCCATCCTCGGCCACTGTTTGTAAAATAGGAAGATCGAACTCCATGGCGGCATCCATGTCTTCAGCGCCAAAAGCAGGAGCCATGTGAACCAAACCGGTGCCATCTTCGGTCGTAACGAAATCTCCTAAAACCACGTAATGGGCAGGCTTATCTAATGCCAGAAAAGTGAACAGCGGTTGATAGCGGATCCCCTTAAGCTTCTTGCCTTTGAAAGTTTCATATACATCGACCTGCTCCTCTCGGAAGACCTTCTCCACCAGCGCTTTAGCCACGATCAATTTTTCAGTGCGTTCATCCGGTAATTTTCGTTCCACGATCACATAATCCACATCCGGATGAACAGCCACGGCCACATTACCAGGCAAGGTCCAGGGAGTAGTGGTCCATATCAAGAGAGACGTGCCAGGATCATCGATCAACGGCAGGCGCACGAAGACCGATGGATCAACCGCCTCGCTGTAGCCCTGGGCCACTTCATGGTCAGAAAGTGGTGTACCACAACGTGGGCAATACGGTACAACCTTAAATCCCTGGTAAAGCAAGCCTTTATCCCAGAAATTTTTCAGTATCCACCAGACTGATTCGATATAGTCGTTGGTATAGGTGACATAAGCCTCATCCAGGTCCACCCAAAAAGCGATCCGATCTGTCAAACGCTCCCATTCCTGGATGTAATCAAAAGCTGATTGCCGGCAAAGCTCGTTGAATGGACCAATGCCGTACTCCTCAATCTGGCTCTTACTGTTGAAGCCCAGGCGTTTTTCAACCTCGATCTCAACCGGCAAACCATGGGTGTCCCAGCCACCACGACGGATCACATGGTGTCCCTGCATCGTTTTGTAGCGAGGGAAAATATCCTTAAAAGCCCGCGCCAGGACATGATGCACGCCTGGTAATCCGTTGGCAGTCGGGGGGCCTTCATAGAAGACATACTCAGGTTTCCCCCGGCGCTGTTCCTCAGATTTGGCAAAGATATGCCGGATTTTCCACATCCGGAGAACAGCCTCTTCAACTTGAGTGATATTTAGTTTCGGAGATACTTGTTTGAACATAATGACCTCACACAAGATTAATTATCTTTCTAACATCAGTATAATCTTCAATAAATATTAAAACCCGAACCTTAATCGGACAGATTTGGGATTCCAGGATCAAAAACTCTCGTCCCAATTCAGGGACGAGAGAGTAATTCCAGAATTTTCTCCCGCGATACCACCCTGGTTCCCGCGTTATGCGGACACCTCTGCCGAGTACGGTCTGTGCATGGACCACTTCGATGTAGGACTTATACTCGCAATCTGGGTAACGGGCGACGAACCCGGCTCACTTAATTGTGGTTTGTGACCACGTTCTGTTTGCAGCTCCGGAAGGATATTCAGCCTGTTGGTCTGCCCTGGCTCACACCAATCCCAGGGTCGCTGACAGCTTGAAGCAAGCTTACTCGTTTCCATCACAGCCAATTTAGGGTTAATTGGACTGATTATGCCACAAGTTCCCCCCTCGGTCAACCGGTCATCCAATCCCGGTGAAATGTCAGGTTGGCGAAGTTATATCTCGAAATGAATTTGAATTGCCCCTACCTTTTACCATCTTGGAGATGGTAAGATCCACTTTGACTAGGGCTTGTGCTTTGTTGTAGGATGGGTGCTCAGCGATCTCGCCAAGTTTCACCCTGTAAATACAAAAGCGTGAGGGATGCAAATCGCCTCACGCTTTTTTTTAATTTAAATCAAGATAATCACTTAGTCTTCCAAAGTACTAATATCCCCCTCTGGCTCACCTAGTGCCCGAGCACGGAGCAAGCGGCGCATGATCTTCCCACTGCGCGTCTTGGGCAAACTATCGACAAAGCCAACTTCCTCCGGCCTGGCAATGGGACCAATCTCATGGGCGACATGTTGGCGCAGCTCTTCAGCCAGCTGATCACTTTTCTCCACACCCTCACGTAAGATAACATACCCGTGGATGGCATTGCCTTTAATATCATGAGGCAGACCAATTGCTGCTGCTTCGGCAACATCCGGATGGCTAACCAGTGCACTCTCCACTTCAGCCGTCCCAAGTCGATAACCACTAACTTTGATCACATCATCCATACGACCGATGATCCACAGGTACCCATCCTCATCTTTCCGAGCGGAATCGCCGGTCTGGTACATGGTTTTAAATTTGTCCCAGTATTGCTCCCGATAACGTTCTGGATCGCGATACACCGTTCGTAACATTCCTGGCCAAGGTCGCTTGATTACCAGGTAGCCTTCCTCTCCTGGAGATGCTGGTTGGCCATCCTCCCTAACCACATCGACCTCGATGCCAAAGAAAGGTCTTGTGGCCGAGCCAGGTTTGAGAGGTGTGATTGGTAAGGGAGTGATCATAAAACCACCGGTTTCCGTTTGCCACCAGGTATCCATGATGGGGCAGCGTTCTTTTCCGATTACTTTGAAATACCAACGCCAGGCTTCCGGATTAATCGGCTCCCCTACGCTTCCCAACAGGCGCAGACTGCTCAGATCATGCCGGTTTGCCCAGGCATCTCCGAAGCGCATCAATCCGCGGATCGCGGTCGGAGCGGTATAGAGAATAGTGATCCCATAGTTCTCAACCATTCGCCACCAGCGGTTGGGGTACGGGTGAGTTGGCGCGCCCTCATACATGAAACTGGTGGCTCCATTGAGCAAAGGTCCATAGACAATGTAACTGTGTCCAGTAATCCACCCCGGGTCAGCTGCACACCACCACCGATCCTCATCTTTGATATCGAAAACGCATTTCAGGGTGATATAAGTATAGACCATATAGCCACCGTGGGTGTGCACAACACCTTTCGGCCGGCCGGTGGTGCCAGAGGTATATAAGATAAAAAGTGGATCTTCGGCATCCATCACTTCAGTTTCGCATTGGACATTGGAAATCGGTAAGCCCATCAATTCGTCATACCAGTAATCACGGGCTGGCTCCATATAGATATCCTGGCCAGTTCTCTTAATCACGATACAGCTCTCGATAGTAGGCTGGCGAGCCATAGCTTCATCAGCAATGTCTTTCAATTTCACAATCTTGCCGCGCAGCCAGCCTCCATCTGCAGTGATAAGAATACGACTCTCAGCATCCTCAATCCTTTCAGCCAGGGATTCGACGCTGAAACCGCCATATACTACGCTGTGCGGGGCGCCAATTTTGGCGCAAGCCAGCATGGCGATCACCTGCTCAGGAATGCGTGGTAAGTAAATCGTGACTATGTCACCTTTCTTGACTCCCAAGCTGCGCAGCAGGTTGGCAAACTTGCAAACATCTCTATTGAGAGCAAAATAAGAAAAAGTGCGTACATCCCCGGGCTCACCTTCCCAGATCAGGGCCAGCTTGTTCTTGCGGGAGGTTTTAACATGCCTATCCAGTGCATTTTGAATGATGTTGGTCTTCCCGCCAACAAACCACTTGAAGAATGGTGGATCGCTATCATCCAGGACCTTATCCCATTTCTGATACCAATCCAGCTCTTCGGCCAGATCACCCCACAAACCTTCAGGATCTTCCATAGAGCGCTTGTACATCTCTTCGTAATCCTGTATGTAGGCTGCCGAGACGACCTCCGCAGAAGGATGATATACATCCCCTTCCATTTGGTCGTTGGCGTTAGTTGATTGATCCATATTTTCCTCCATTGGTAGCACAAACTTTGGCGAATACTGTGACGTACCCCTCGGCGATAGGTCGATTTTACGGGTATGTCCTCTCCCTGTCAACCCTACGTGGTCAATCATATTATTTTCTGGATATGTACCTACCGGTCACTCAAGTGAACCACCCAAGGTTAGATAGAATATATTTAAATGGATACTCATACACTGATCACCGATAGACTATAGTGCTGGATTAGATACCCAATGTATACTTTTGGGAGTCTTCAACTTCCATGTCTGAGCCTGATGACAATCAATTGGTTCAACCCTCTTCTGGTAATCCCAACTATTTCCATCCTGATCCAGCGGTATAGCTGGTTCCGGTTATAATCTCGAACAGCAATCATTATCACGATTAATTTACCCGGCTTTGTACTCCAGGAGTGAAACGATGGAAGTCCTAGGTATTGATATCGGTGGAACAGGGATCAAAGGAGCGCCCGTAGATACAGATTCCGGCACCTTACTCGCCTCTCGCTATCGCTTACCAACCCCCTCCCCCGCAAAACCGCGTCCAGTCGCCGAAACCGTAGCCCAGGTTGCCACACATTTCAACTGGAAAGGAGAACTGGGAATTGGTTTCCCTGGGGTAGTCGGCAAGGGGATTACCGTGACAGCGGCTAATATCCACGAGGATTGGAAGGGCTTGAACGCAGCAAAATTTATTAAGAAAGTTACCGGTAATAAAACGTGCATCATAAACGATGCCGACGCTGCTGGCCTGGCAGAGATGTCCTTTGGAGCAGGTAAAGACCGCCAGGGGGTGGTCCTGCTGGTCACGATCGGCACCGGGTTGGGCTCCGCCCTTTTCACCGATGGTTACCTGCTTCCCAATTGTGAGTTCGGACACCTGGAAATCGATGGAGTTCAAGCGGAGTGGATGGCCTCAGATGCAGCACGCAAGCGGGAGAAGCTATCCTGGAAGAAATGGGGGCATCGATTCAATAATTTCCTGCACACGATGGAAAGATTGATCTGGCCTGATTTGATCATCCTGGGGGGAGGTATCAGCAAAAAACACAAGGAGTTTCTACCGTATATAACCGTCCAGGCGGAAGTTTTGCCTGCCCAGATGCTGAATGAAGCCGGTATTGTCGGCGCGGCGATTGGGGCGTGCAAATATGGAACTTAAGTGCACCCCAGTTGGTTCATACATAATAACCTTGGAATAATAATCTTAAAATTGATTTCTCCTGATTATTGTAAATTCTCTAAAAATTCAAATAGATCAGCAAGATCCCGGTCATCCATCCGCCATCGGGGCATATCCCGATTGAGTGCATCTCCATCAGGATGCTTCCCTTCTACGACTGCTTGACGGAATGCTTCCAAATCATACTCGCCGTGCTCGTCACCATGTTCATCATCCCCATGCTCAACTGCTTCATTGTTCAGGGCCACAAATCGAATATCGGGAGCATCCATCACATCCATATGCATGGTGTGGATACCCCCTCGTCCATCCGAACCATGACAAGATGCGCAGGCAAGGTTATTGCCCGTTCCCATCATCATGCCACCAAAATTAGGACCACCTGAATAACGAATACGTTGACC
>JBEQLH010000126.1:0-8200 GCA_040326075.1 Anaerolineales bacterium | reverse complement strand
TCTTGATTGTTGTGCGACAAAACTTTCCTATCAACCTGATAATCTGTTCAATATCTCTATCCCGTAATAACATCCCTTTCAATCGAATAATGTAGAGAGAGGCTGCTATGCTTTCTGTTGCAGTAGTAAAACCCGATCAAGTTGAACTCATTGATATCCCATCCCCAACTCCAGGACCTTATGAAGCGCGCATACGCAGCGAGGTGGCCTGTTTATGCAACGCCACCGACCGCAAGCTGATCGAAGGCCACTTTCCTGGGGTGGAAGATTATCCGCTGATTTTGGGTCATGAGACCGTTGGAATTGTGGACGCAGTTGGAGATAAAGTGCGTAATTTTCAAGTAGGGGATCGTGTGGTAGGGGGCTTACTGCTTAACTCTACAAATCCAACCTATGCCAGCGGCTGGGGAGGGTTCTCCGAATATATCCTGGCAGGTGACCATCAGGCAATGGTAGCCGATGGGGTTGCAAACCCCGAAAACAACTGGTTCGAGGTGTATGAGATCATGCGCACTGTTCCAGACTCGATTCCTGTTGAGGATGCGGTCATGTTGTGCACCTGGCGGGAAGTCTATGGTGCCTTCGGTGATTTCCAATTACAGGAAGGGGATGATATTCTGATCTATGGAGCCGGTCCGGTGGGATTGAGTTTTGTAAAATTTGCCCGTCTCCTGGGTCTTGGTTTTATCGGTGTGGTCGAGATCTTACCTGAGAAACGCCAGAAAGCTATTGATATGGGTGCAGATGCAGCCTTGGCTCCTGACCATAATGAATTGAGTGCCCTGGTTGATCAACGCGGGAAACCTTTTGATGCTGTGATCGATGCTGTGGGAAAGGAAGCCATTATCAACTCCGCGCTACCCCTGGTCAAGATGGCTGGCTCGGTTTGTGTCTATGGCGTGATCGACACACCGGCCGTTAATTTGCAGAAAAGCAAAGGACCATACAATTTCAACCTTTTTGTCCACCAATGGCCTACTCGCTTCCGGGAAGCAGCCGCCCAGGAACCCCTGTGCGAGTGGATAGAGGCTGGGAAGTTGAGCCACCGGGAGTTCATATCTGTTGAATTTCCAATAAACCAGATCAATCAGGCAATTGAGCTCTCGAAGACCGGTCAAACAATTAAAACCTTACTGAGATTCTAGGTGAAAACATCACATGAGCGATAAATTCATATTGGCACACGATCTTGGTACCACCGGAAATAAAGCATCGCTGTTTGATAGCGCTGGTGAGGCACTTGCCAGTTCATTTTTTGGGTATGATACCGAATTTGCCCATGTTAACTGGGCCGAACAAAACCCTGAAGATTGGTGGCAGGCAGTCTGTGTCTCCACCAAGCAGCTTTTATCGCAAGCCCGCGTCTCGGAGAAGGATATCGCCTGTATCACCTTCAGCGGGCAGATGATGGGCTGTGTAGCAGTGGATGCGAAAGCCCGTCCACTGCGCAATGCAATCATTTGGGCGGATATGCGCGCTGAAGTAGAGGCAAAATTCCTGATCGAGCGTGCCGGATGGGAAGAGACATACCGCATTACTGGTCATAGAGCCAGCTCATCATACTCTGGAGCTAAGATTTTATGGATCAGGAACAATCAACCTGATATTTTCACCCAGGCTCATAAGTTCATCCATGCTAAAGATTTCATTGTTGCCCGCCTGACGGGGAATTTTGTCACGGATTTCTCTGACGCCTCCGGAATGAACCTATACGACCTCAGGAAAAAAGATTGGTCGGATCAGATATTGGCCGCCATTGAGCTGGATCGGGAGCGATTGCCAGAGCTGCATGCTTCAACCGATATCGTCGGTGAAGTTCTGCCTGAAGTTGCCGAGCAGGTTGGATTGGCACCTGGTACACCGGTTGTGATTGGAGGCGGGGATGGTTCCTGTGCGGCAGTGGGAGCAGGAGTTGTGCGCCAGGGAAGTGCCTACAATTATATTGGCTCTTCATCCTGGATAGGTATCGCCACCTCTGAGCCGATCCTGGATCCGAAAATGCGCACTTTTACCTGGGCACACCTCGTTCCTGACATGTTCAGCCCAACTGGAACAATGCAAGCTGCAGGAGGTTCCTACCAGTGGGTGCGCAATGTGCTCTGTGAACCGGAAATGGAGGCTGCCGAAAAGCTTGAATTGGACTCATACGAGTTAATGAACATGCAGGTTGAGCAATCCCCTCCTGGGGCGAACAACCTGCTGTTCTTCCCCTATCTCCTGGGTGAACGCGCGCCTCGCTGGAATCCAAACGCACGGGGCGCTTTCTTTGGGCTTACGATGCAGCATAACCGCAGGGATATGATCCGGGCAACATTAGAGGGGATCACCTTTAACTTGAAAGTTATCCTGGATGCATTTGAAGAGCAAGGGGCAAAAATCGAGGCGATGCGAGTGATCGGTGGGGGCGCTCAGGGAGGTGTCTGGCGGCAGATAATGGCCGATATTTACGAGAAGCCGATCGTGCGGCCAGCATTGCTTGCAGAAGCAACATCCATGGGAGCTGCCCTGGCAGGTGGGATTGGGGTTGGAATATTCCCGGATTTTAATTTAGCTGAGAGTCTTACCCCTATTGTGGATGAAATCCATCCCAATCTGGAACTAAAACCTGTCTATGAACGCCTGTACACGATCTTCAACCAGTCCTATGATGCTTTTGTACCTCTTTATGAGGCGTTAGCTGGATAAAATGTGAGAAAATTTTGATCGAAAGAGAGGAGACTCATTATGAAATATCGACCGTTCGGCCGAACAGGATGGCAGGTTTCGGAGATTGGATTTGGTGCTTGGGCAATTGGAGCTGAATGGGGGGCAGTGAGCGAGCAAGACGCAATTTCTGCACTTCATGCTTCTCTGGATAATGGGGTTAACTTTATCGATACAGCCGATGTATACGGAGACGGTCGCAGCGAGCGATTGATCAGCAAAGTCCTGAAAGAACGTTCTGAGCGGATTTATGTGGCGAGCAAAGCCGGGAGGCGTCTCAATCCCCATGTGCCGGAAGGCTTTACCAGGGAGAATTTGACAAAATTCATTGAGCGCAGCTTGCAAAACCTTGACGTGGAATCTTTAGACCTCGTCCAGTTACATTGTCCACCTTATCAGATTTATTACATGCCCGAAGTCTTCGGGATTCTGGATGATCTGGTAAAGGCGGGAAAATTAAAGTTCTATGGCGTTAGTGTCGAAAAAGTAGAAGAAGCATTGAAGGCTCTTGAGTATCCCAATATCCAGAGTGTGCAGATCATTTTCAACATCTTTCGACAGCGCCCTAGCGAATTGTTCTTTGACCTGGCGAAAAAACACCAGATGGGAATTCTGGCCAGAGTGCCCCTGGCAAGCGGCCTTTTGAGTGGGAAAATGTCTCGCAGCACGACCTTCACATCTGATGACCATAGAAATTTCAACCGTCATGGAGAAGCCTTCGATATTGGCGAAACATTCTCTGGGGTTGATTACGACACCGGTTTGGATGCGGTGGATGAAATCCGATCGCTGGTTCCGGAGGGTGTGACGATGGCTCAATTCGCCCTGCGTTGGATCTTGATGTTTGAAGCAGTTAGTTTGGCAATCCCTGGTGCAAAAAATGTTCAGCAAGCCGCGGATAATGCTCTGTCTGCTGACATTCCGGCTTTTAGTGATGAAATGATGGCAGCAACACACCAGATTTACGACAAATATATAAGAGACCAGGTTCACCAGAGGTGGTAGTCTGCCTTACTGATATTACATGGTCAATTCTTCTAATACTCATCTCTTACATAAAGGAGAACAAGCATGGATCTGGGATTGAAAGATCAAATCGCTGTCATCACCGGGGGGAGTGTGGGCATCGGATTGGCTGTGGCTGAAGGCCTCGCACATGAAGGTGTCCACGTGGTATTGTGCGCTCGTGATGAAAAACGCGTGGTTGAAGAGGCTAATAAAATCCAGGAAGAATTCGGAGTCAAAACTCTTGGTGTGCAGGCAGATGTAACCAAAGCCGCGGATATAGACAATCTGGTCACCAAAATTGATCAAGTCTTTGGTGGTGCAGATATTCTGGTTAACAATGCCGGTACAGGCAGCAACGAAAAGATAATGGACGCTCCTGATGAGAAATGGCAGTATTATTGGGATCTTCATGTCATGGCTGCTGTGCGACTCTCACGTGGTTTGGTACCGTTTATGAGGGAACGTGGTGGTGGGGTAATCATCAACAATGCCTCCATCTGTGCAAAACAACCATTGGATTACGAACCAATTTACAACGTAACCAAGGCTGCCATGATGATGTTTTCCAAGAACCTCTCTGACGAAGTGATCAGCGACAATATCCGCGTTAACTGCATCAACCCGGGTTTGGTTCAAACTCCAGATTGGGTCAAGACAGCCAAGCAGCTCACTGAAGGCACTGATACAACCTGGGAACAGCACCTGCAAAGTGTCGCTGATAAATACGCGCCTATCGGTCGATTTGCATCTCCAGAGGAGCTGGCGCATTTCTTCGTTTTCCTTTGCTCACCACGTGCCAGCTACTGTGTTGGTTCGACTTATTTTGTTGATGGTGGATGGCTGAGAGTTGTCTGATAGTTTGGTTTGATCTGGCTTGCAAGGAGATAAAACAATGAAACAAGCTGTAATGACTGCCCCTGGTGAAATCATGATTCATGAAATTGAGGCGCCAGAACCAGGAAGAGATGAAGTGTTGCTCCACATTAAACGTATTGGGGTGTGCGGATCGGATGTGCATGTCTTTCATGGATTGCATCCCTACACCAGTTACCCCGTTGTTCAAGGTCACGAATATTCAGCCACACTTGCCGCGGTGGGTGAGGGTGTAGAGGGATTGACTCCAGGTATGAAGGTCACCTCGATGCCTCAAATAGTATGCGGAAAATGCGCGCCCTGTCTTCGGGGTGATTACCATATTTGCGATTACTTGAAGGTTCAGGGTTTTCAGGCGCCCGGTTGTGCACAGGAGTATTGGGTGACGGATGCAAATACGATTGTGCCTCTCCCGGACAGCTTCTCCTTCGAACAGGGAGCCCTGGTTGAGCCGGTATCGGTAGCTGTTCACTCGACCTCACGGGCTGGCAACATTGAAGGTCGTCGGGTAGCTGTACTCGGAGCAGGTCCGATTGGAAATTTGGTCGCACAAGTTGCCCGAGCCAATGGTGCTCAGGTTCTGATCACAGATTTGAGCGATTATCGATTAGAAATTGCACAGCAATGCGGCTTAGACGGAACATCCAATGCTGTAAAAGAGAATCTGGCAGAGGCTGCCGGGAGAATTTTCGGTTCGGATGGTTTCGATGTAGTTCTTGAATGTGTTGGTGTTGAAGATACGATGACGTCAGCTATTGAGAACATTCAGAAAGGGGGCACGATTGTTGTTGTCGGTGTTTTTGGAGAAAAACCTCGCGTTGATATGGGCCTGGTTCAAGATCGCGAGCTCAACCTGCATGGAACATTGATGTACAAACGCCCCGACTATGAGCGAGCCGTTGATCTGATCAACTCCGGCGCAGTTGTTACTGCTCCACTGTTTTCAAAACATTTCTCGATGGATGATTATCTTGAAGCCTATCACTTCATCGATACCCAACGTGATAAAACCATGAAAGTATTCATTGATGTGGCCTGAGGGAGATGAGCTGTGAAATACGCAATTAACAATTGGGTTTATGACGACGAACCGCTGCGAACAACTTTTATCCGTTTATCCCGGTATGGATACGACGGGATCGAGCTGAAGGGCGAACCTTCGCTTTACGATATAGCCGAGATCAAATCCCTCTGCCAGGAATTTGGAATGCAGGTCACTTCCGTCCTTGGGTGGACTATCTGGGGAATTCCTGGGCGCGATCTGTCGAGCCCGGATGAAGAAGAACGCAATGCGGCAGTGAGTTTCCTGAAAGGGGTTGTTGACTTCGCTGTCGAGGTTGGCGCATCTATCTTGTTGGTGCTTCCATTCCCCGCTGGTCGCACGACTCCTACAGGCGATCCCCAGTCTGAAGATGAATGGATATTTACAGCTGAGACTGAATGGGTTAACGCAGTTGATTCGGTTCGCCAGGTGTCAGTCTACGCACAGGGTAAGGATATCACTCTGGCAGTAGAGCCGATAAACCGCTTTGAGACGTACCAACTAACTACATCAGATGATGCAATAAGATTTCTCAAAGAGGTTGATGCGGATAATGTGAAACTTAATCTGGATTCCTACCATATGAATATCGATGAAGATGATCCTATTGAAGCCATCCGCAAGGCTGGCAATTATCTGGTTCACATGCATATTGCAGACAGCAATCGTCAGCCTCCTGGAAGCGGACATACAGATTTTGTCGGTCTGTTTAAAGCGCTCAAAGAGGTGAAATTTCATGGCACTATAGCCCTCGAACCTGTTCCTCCGGGTGCGAATCCCGGTATGGCGATTAAATTGTCCGCGAACTTACCTTTACGCGATCGGTATGCTGAAGAGGGAATCCGCTATCTGAAGGGCATCGAGGAATCGTTAGCTGGTTAAGAACGATATTTTTCTTCAGGGGTTTTCGGATCGGAATAAAACTGAAATCGGAGAGGATTGACCAATGCCACTATATGGAGCCAATGCATTTGTCTGGATTGATGACTGGACCACGGAAAAAGGAAATTTTGCCATTGCAGAAGCTGCAAAGGTCGGTTTCGATTTTGTGGAAATTCCATTAATGCGGCCCTGGGATTTTGAGCCTGAACCGCATAAACAGGCTTTAGCCAGGGCAGGGATTGAAGCGACCGCTTCGGTCATTCTGCCAGAGGATTCCCACATGCCGGATTATCCCCAAAAAGGCAAGGATTTCCTGGTGAGCGTCCTGGAAAAGCTCGAAGCAGTTGGCGGCACAAAGCTATGTGGGTGTATTGCATTTTCAGGTGGTGTGTTTACCGGTCAGGGACCTACTCCCCAAGAGCGGCAAATTGTGATTGACACTCTAGGCGAAGTAGCACTGGAGGCTAAGAAACGTGGTATTTCATTGGGTTTGGAGTGTGTAAATCGCTATGAGACCTATATGTACAATGCTCTCCAGGATGCCCGAGATACGGTCATTGCAGTTAATCTGGATAACTTTGATTTACATGGCGATACATACCATATGAATATCGAAGAGGATAATTTCTATGATCCTTTAGTGACCTGCGCTGATGTTCTGGGTTATATGCATATGAGCGAGAGTCACCGCGGCCGTATTGGGAGCGGCACGGTAAATTGGGAGCAAGTTTTTCGGGGGTTGGCAGATGCCAATTACCAAGGCCCACTGGTGCTTGAATCATTCTCTGGTAACAATGTCGACCTGATGGCAGCGATCCGTCTCTGGAGACCACCAAAAGAGTCCCCAGATTACCTTGCCCGAGAAGGATTGAAATTCCTGCGAGAGTGGTCTGAGCAGGTAGGACTTTAAAGTTTACAGCCAATTAGCCACATTTTCGAAGTGCAATTTTCAATAATTTACTTTTGGAGGAGAACATGATAAGCAGCTTAACGGATTGTACTAAATTGAATAACGGCCTTCCGATGCCCTGGTTGGGTTTTGGGGTATTCCTGATGGATCCCGGAGTAGAAACTGAGCTGGCGGTTAAAACAGCCCTGGATACAGGCTACCGCAGTATTGATACGGCAGCTATTTATGAAAATGAAGCCAGCGTAGGGAAAGCCATCCACGAGTATGGCATCCCTCGGGACGAATTATTTATTACCACAAAGGTGTGGAACGCTGATCAGGGTTATGATACTGCTCTCAAAGCATTTGATGAGAGTATGAATAAGCTGCAGCTCGAAGTTCTCGATCTGTACCTGATCCATTGGCCTGTTGTAGGACGCTATGTCGAGAGCTGGAAAGCTTTAGAGAAGCTGTATCAGGATGGTAGGGTTCGGGCCATTGGGTTAAGCAATTTCCAAATCCACCACATTGAGGATATTCTTGCAATATGTAAAGTGAAACCGGTGCTCAATCAGGTGGAATTCCACCCTCGACTCCGCCAGGCTAATCTGCACCAATTCTGTGTCCAAAACCAGGTTCAGCTTCAAGCCTGGGCTCCCCTCATGCAGGGGAAGGCTCTCGATATTCCCGAAATTGTGGAAATTGGTGAGAAGTATGGTAAATCAGCAGCTCAAATCTTGATCCGTTGGGATCTGCAGCACGAAGTTGGTACTATTCCAAAATCGATTACTCCCCACAGGATT
>JBEQLH010000125.1:0-8277 GCA_040326075.1 Anaerolineales bacterium | reverse complement strand
AGTCAATCTATGCTTAGCCTCATTCAGCGTGCTATAATCGCCTGTAAATAATTGCTATGACAGGAACACTCTACCAGCAGGTCATTACCCTTCTCACCGTTCCCCCCGGCAACCTGGTCTATCACCTGGTGCTGGCTTTTTCGATCGCCGGTGCCTTACCAGGTGCTCTTAATCTCTGGCAGGGGAGCAGGTTGCTCGAAGGGAAGCGTATGGTCATTGGCTTAGGTTTGCTCCTCCTGGCTCAATTCATCTTGATTCTTGATGCTGGTTTGGCACAGTTTTTCCCAGGATTTGCATCATGGCTGCCAGTCTTGGACCGTGCTGTAAACGCCTTCAGCCTGGTGATTTTAATCTGGCTGTGGATTTTTCCCCAACCCCTCCGCATGGCGGATGCAGCCACCATTCTCCTGAGCTTGCTTATCATCCTTTTAACCATCCTTACTGGATTTTTATGGATGAATGAATCACCAGAAGTCAATTTCAATGGTTCTTTCATCGATATGCTCTGGGCCGGATTTTCCTTGATCTTAGCCTTTGGTGGTGGCCTTTTATCTATCCTCCGCCGTCCCGCAGGATTCGGAATCGGTTTGGGAATGTTTTCCCTTCTCTTCCTTGGACAGCTGGTTTATTTCCTGGATCCACTCCCCCAGGGAGATTTTCCGGGAATTGTCCGCCTGGCGCAGATCGCTGCCTACCCCCTCCTGCTCACCCTTCCATCCCGCTTTGGTTTGGGTACAGAAACTGCGCATCCAGATTCCCAGCGCCTCGATCCAGTTGTCTACCAGCAGTTCACAACCTTAGCCACCCGCTGGGAACCCTTTGAAACCTGCCAATCGATCACTGCAATTGTTTCCCATACCCTGTCAGCGGATGTGTGCTTATTAATCTCTCCACCTAACAGCAGACAATACATCTCCCTCTATTGTGGGTACGATTTATCGCGTCGGGAAAATATCGGTGCAGCTACGTTCGACAGCAATCTGGTCCCAGTTTTATCCGAGTCGCTTCGCCAGGCACGTCCCTTGCACATACCTGCTGAGGGAAATATCCCGGATTTGGAGGGCTTCGGAAAAATACTGAACCTTTCCCTCGTTGGTTCGCTCCTATCTGCCCCCATATTGACCCCCACTGGAGAAATGGATAAAGCCCTGGTGCTCCTCACTCCTGATTCCCAGCGTTCCTGGTCTGCTGAAGATCAAAACTTTTTAGCCGACATTGCCCGGTCACTTACCGAGATATTTGAAATTAAAAAAGATATTTTAAATTTTCAAGAAAAGATAGCCCAATCAAATAATGCCTTGAGTAATTTACAGGTTGAGAAGGATCGGTTAGCCAGGGACTCTGCAGAGCAAGTCGAGCAGCTCCAAACCGAGCTGCAAGCGGCCCAGGATGAAATCACCTCACTGAGGGCGGCCCAATTAAAAACCGAAAGTAAAGAAGGAGCACCAAAGTGAAAGGCGGATTTTACGGAAGGAGCAGCGTCTTTCTGGGTGCATTAGCTGCCGGGATTTCAGTTGTGATCGTCCTGGGTAGTCTGCTGCTCGCCTTCACTGAGGGTGGTCAATCTTCCTCAATCGCTTCCTATCCAACCATTGAAAGCGTTGATATCAACACACCGCTGCCCCAGGAAACAACCCCGCCGCCCAACACACCAACGCCAACCAATACCCCCACACTTGAATCAACAAACACCCCAACTGGTACAGCAACACTATCGCCAATTCCAAGCATTTGTAATCCACCACCAGGATGGGAAGCTTATACCATCAAACAAAACGATACATTAAACAAGCTGGCCCAATCGGCTGGTCTTTCCCCCCAAGAGGTAGCAGATGCGAATTGCCTTTCGGAATCGCGCCTCGTCCCCGGGTCAACCCTTTACTTGCCCCCACTATCGCCGACCAGCACTGCGGCAAAATGCGGCGCCCCTCCTAATTGGGTGGTTTACACTGTCCAACCAGGAGACACACTCTACAGCATTGCCCAGCGGGTCAACCGGTCAGTCGCGCAGCTAATTACCGCTAACTGCCTCTCTTCAGACAAAATTCACACCGGTCAGAAGCTTTATGTGCCATATTACCCCCCGCAAATCCCTGTTCCAACCAGTGTTCCTCCGACCAAAGAGCCTCCACCCTTACCGTCAAACACTTCCTTACCTCCAGCTGCACCAACAGATAGCAACATTTCAAGGAACACCCCTACACCATAATTTGTTGAAACTTTATCCAGAATAATTCGTTTAAATAATGATCAATCTATTTTCTTGGTAATCCGGTTATCAAATGCGCAATAAGTTTTTCATCATTCTGCTCGCATCACTAATCTTTATATCAGCCTGCAATTTCCCGCTTGGCCCTATCACCGCGCCAGCTGCTGTCAGCATGAATCCGAACTTCTTGTTCTCACCCTCAAATGCCACCGCCACCGCAACACCGTTCCAACCCATCCCGCCCACCGCGGTATACTACCCCACTGCTACTCCCGTCCCCACCAGCCCGCCTGTAATTGGATCATTTCAATCTTCGAGCGGATCTAATTCTCCATCAGGATTAATCCCACAACCCAAAGGACAGGTGAACGTGCTCTTGTTGGGATCGGACCAGCGCTTTGGTTCGGGCGGTGGTCGCACTGATACCATCCTGCTGGTCACCATTAATCCTGCCGATAATTCAATCAACATCACATCTTTTCCCCGGGACCTCTACGTAAACATCCCCGGTGGCAATACAAATCGAATTAATACTGCCTTCGGTCGGGGAGGATTTGAAACTCTGGCCAGCACCTTTGAATATAACCTGGGTGTGCGCCCCGATTACTACGCCTTGATTAACTTCTGGTCCTTCACGAACCTCATTGACAACCTGGGTGGAATAGATGTCAACGCATCCCAACCATTGAGCGAATACACTGCCCGGGGATGGTATAACGTCCCTGCGGGTATCAACCATATGAGTGGCGCTAACGCCCTTTACTATTCCCGCTCACGCAAGTCCACCAGTGATTTTGATCGCAACCGTAGGCAGCAAGAAGTAATTACCGCAGTGATTGATAAACTGATTAGCCTGTATACCATTTCAAAAATTCCGGAAGTTTATCAGGCTTATTCAAACAGTGTAACCACCAATATCAAATTAAAAGATGTCATTTCGCTGATCCCTGTTGCCGCCAGATTCACCAAAAATCAAAAGATCAGACGGTACTACATAGGCCGACAACAAGTTTCAAACTGGATCACACCAGGAGGTGGACAGGTTCTGTTGCCCAACCGGGCAGCAGTAATGGATGTGATGAGAAAAGCGCTGAACAGCCCAGAATAAGTTCAACTCAGTGATTTGGAATATAGTGATATGAAATCCCCACAGGGAAAAGGCTTCTTTATCTGGAGAATTCCGAATTGCGAGAAGGGTGATGCGCAGAGGATCGCAGATCTTGCTCATGAAGCTCAACTAACCCATGTTCTGATTAAAGTCGCCGAATCAAACCACTCTTATAACGTTTACGAGGGGGTTGACCTGGTGCCTGCGGTGGCCCGTAAACTACAAGAACGCGGCATTGACGTTTGGGGTTGGCATTATATTAGGGGAGAAAATCCGATCGGTGAGGCTAATAAAGCCATTGAACGTGTTCAAACGCTGCAGTTGGATGGGTATGTCCTGGATGCCGAAGGACCCTACAAACAGCGCGGTAAAGCTGCCCCGGCCAAGAAATTTATGGCTCGACTGCGCGAAGGCTTGCCAGACACACCTATCGCGCTTAGTTCCTATCGCTTCCCTTCTTACCATCCCCAATTGCCCTGGCGAGAGTTCCTTGAGGGTTGCGACTTTGTAATGCCCCAGGTCTACTGGATGTTCTCCCACAATGCCGGCGAACAGCTCGCTCGCTGCGTGCGCGAATTCCAGGCCATGACTCCCACTCGTCCAATCATACCAACCGGGGCCGCCTTCAAAGAACACGGCTGGAAACCAACCACAGCCGAGATCGTTGATTTCCTTGAAACTGCCCAGAGATTGAATCTCCCGGCCGCAAATCTATACAGCTGGGATTCCTGCCGTGCAAATTTACTGGATATTTGGAAAGTTATCCACGATTATGATTGGTTCCCTGAAGCCACCCCCGGGGACATCACCGCCCAATACATTAAGATACTTAATACCAAAGACCCTGACCAGATTGTGAAACTATATAACCCAAATGCTGTTCACATCACCGCAGCTCGGACTGTCCAGGGTTATAAAGCGATGGGTATCTGGTATCAGGCATTGTTTTTTAGTCTCCTACCCAACGCGAATTTCACCCTCACCGGGTATTCAGGTACCGGTAGTTCACGACACCTGACCTGGACTGCAACTTCAGATATGGGCGCAGTCCATAATGGTAATGATATCTTTGGTCTCTACAAAGGTAAGATCACTTACCATTATTCTTTCTTCACCATCTCTCACGAAGCTTCTGTTTGAAAATCTCACTTTTTCGAACTTCCGCTTGAACTCGATTTGCGAGTGCTCTTCTTGCTCGCCGTGCTCTTAGTCCTTGATTTCGATGCTGTGTTTTTGACCACCGGTCTGGGGAATTCTCGCGGCAGGATCAAATCCGTTACTCTATCTCCAGGCTTCATCTCGATAATACTTCGCCCGCGAGCGGTTCGACCTTGTAGGGGAGCTGCATCCAAACGGATGAATTTGGTCGCCATTTTCGCGAAGTCCAGAGTCACTCGGCGGGTATCTTTTCCAGCAGTGACCCCCGCCACCTGCACATCATCTGGTAGTTTCCAGGCTTTCACACCTTGTCCATAACGCCCCTGGCGAGGGAACTGCTTGGGATTCAGGCGTTTCCCCGTCCCATCCGTAGCCACCATTAAGATATTGCCTTGCTGGGGGATCAGAGTTGCACCAACCAGGTAGTCATCGTTCTGCAGCTTAATGCCTATCACTCCCGCGGCCGCTAAACCCATTGGGCGCACCGCATCTTCCGAGAAGCGGATTGCCATTCCGCTGGCTGTCGCCAGGAGAACTTCAGCCTTCCCATCTGTCAGGTGGTACCAGCCAAGTTCATCCCCCTCATTTACCCCTACTATTTTAAAGGGCTGCGCAGTCGGACCTGGCAAATCACTCAATGGGGATTTCTTCATCATTCCTTGGTAGGTGACTGTCAAAAAGTACCAGTCGCTGCTTCTTTCACCTTTCGTTGGAAGCGAAAATGCTGCTACCAGTATGTGCTTATCCGTTAATGGTGATATCTTGTGAAATGGAATCCCCTGACTGGGTTTATCGGTAGCTGGCAGTACGTGCATCGGTATCGCCGCGGCTTCCCCATTCTCAGCCACCAGGTAAAGCGTATCGCGTGTCATTGCCTTAATCAGTACTTGCGCGATATCTCTACCACTCAACCTGGGCTGCTTATCATCTTTAGTATGCGAAATTAATCCCTCCGGAGAAACCATGACCCATACTGCCTCATCTGGTACCAGGTCGCTGGTCGTTAGCATTGCCGCTTTTGTCTCGCCTTTCCCTAATTGTATGATTTGAGTTCGTCGTTGATCCCCGAAAGTCTCTTTGATGGCGCTCAATTCCTCGGCCACCACCTGGCGCATCTTGCGTGGTGCGCGCAGAAGCGATTCCAGTATCTTGATTTGTTTGTTGATCTCCCGGTACTCCTGCTCGATTTTCTTTCTTTCCAGCGCAGCTAATCGTCTTAACGGCATGTCCAGAATCGCCGTTGCCTGTATCTCAGATAACTTAAAGGCTCTCATTAAGTTTTTACGGGCTGTATCGGCATTTTGCGACCCGCGGATCAATTTGATCACTTCATCCAGGTTCTGCAATGCAATCCGTAATCCCTCCAGGACATGGGCTCTTTGCCGGGCTCGCTTTAAATCATATTCGCTCCGTCGCTTGACAATCGTCAAGCGATGTTCCACATACACCCGCAGCGCTTGCTTCAAACTCAACATGCGCGGTTCGCCGTCTACCAGGGCCAGCAGGATGAAGCTGAATGTATTCCGCATCTGTGTTGTTCTGTAAAGGTCCTGGAGCATCTTTTCTGGGTCAACCGTTTTGGTCAGCTCGATCACGATCCGCATCCCTTGCCGGTCTGATTCATCTCTCAAATCAGCGATGCCTTCCAGCTTCTCCTCACGCACCAACCTGGCAATTCGTTCAATCAAAGTGGACTTATTGGTCATATACGGCAGCTCTGTGACAATGATCCGGTTCCGTCCCCGGCTCATTTCTTCCAGGTGGGCGCGGGCCTGGACGGTTACTTTGCCGCGTCCACTTCCATAGGTACTGACCAGTGTATCCCCCTCGGTATCCTGAATGATCATCCCACCTGTGGGAAAATCGGGACCCTTGATAAAGTTCATCAGGTCCTCGACTGAAATATCGTCCAATTTCTGCCATTTCTGCAGCATGTAATTGAGCGCATCGATCACTTCCCCCAGGTTGTGGGGCGGGATGCTGGTTGCCATCCCCACTGCAATGCCTGTGGCGCCATTTACCATCAGATTCGGAAATGCTGCTGGCAGCACATCTGGTTCGGTCAGCGTGCCGTCGAAGTTCTCTGCAAAATCAACCGTATCTTTATTGAGGTCCGCCAGCATATGTGTCGCCAGCTGTGTGAGCCGGGCTTCCGTGTAGCGCATCGCCGCCGGAGAGTCGCCGTCCATGCTGCCGAAGTTACCCTGCCCATCCACCAGCAGCGCTCGCATCGAGAAATCTTGTGCCATGCGTGCCATGGCTTCATAGACTGCCATATCACCATGGGGGTGGTACTTACCCAGCACCTCCCCCACGATCCGCGCTGATTTCTTGTGCGTGGTATTGGGAGTTATGTTCATATCATGCATCGCGTACAGGATCCGGCGGTGCACCGGTTTCAACCCATCTCGTGCGTCCGGCAGGGCACGCGCGACGATCACGCTCATCGCGTAGTCCAGGTAAGCTTGCTGCATCTCCTCATCGATATCGATCTTGTGGACCAGGCCGATCTCCATAGTTTTCTCCTGCAGTAAGTTTTATTAAACGGTTTGGACCTAACCGTCTGTTTTTGTTATAGAAAATATGTGCTGAATCCTATCTTAAGGCTAAATGGTCAAAACGTCAACCGCGAATTCCAATTAATGATTTTCGTGTCATAAATAATAAACAACCGAATACAATATCCTAAATCGGATAAATCATGTTATAATTATCCATATATGCACCTGGTTTGGGGTATTCAGATTCTCAACATCCCGGTCTCATCACACACTGAGCTGATTCCAAAGACCAACTTGTCTGGAGGAGATCAGCTCTTTAATCATGGATAATCTGGTAGTGTCGGTAATGTGACATCTGTACCCGATGTAAGTAAAGAAATCCCACAACTCAATTCCTAGCCAAAGGAGAAAACTTTTATTATGAAGAAACTTATGTATGTTTTACTGCTCGTCTCGCTTTTAGCGGTTATTCCTGTAGCCGCGCTTGCCAATGAAGGAAAACCGTCTATGGAGCGCCTTGAGGACCGTGGTTGGACATGTGATCCCCTCGGTGAGTGGCACTGTTTCAACCCCGCTTTCGGGAAATCGAAGAACACTTCTTCTATCACTGTGAACGTCTTCGAACTTGATGGAAAATTCCTGGGTACTGAAGTCCTCTGGAGTGTTGACACTTATGCTGGACAGCCATGCCCCCAGGATGAAATCCTAACACCCGCTGATCTTGACGGCCTCCCATATTACGCCTGCCACCATTACAGTCACTAAATAAATAACCAACGGAACCGTCCCACTAATTCGTTGATAACAAAGGGGGAAATATGACTAACTATGCAGATAATGGGAAAATGGTAAATTTGGGATCAATACCCAAAGCATAGTCGGGTAAGCTGAGCGTGCTATCAGCCTGACAGAACTCATCAAGTGTTCATTCTGGCTTTACAGGTGCATAAATCCCCCGGTCATTCGACTGGGGGATTTGATTTACCATCCAAATACTTCTTCTTAAACTAGAATGGCTTGAACATCATCAGCCAGATGATCACCACAAATCCCCCATAACCCACTAACAGCATCAAATGCGGTTGTGTCTTGGCAATTAAAGCCTTGCTTTCTTCTTCAGAGGCTGGCTCCCCGGCTGGCATATCCCTGCCTCTGGCCATATAGGGCATTCCCAGCGCCTTGCGCAGCGGATGGTATGTCCCCTGGCCGATCTGGAACATCCAGACTGTGATCACCAGCAGCAAGACCACCGAAACCCAGATCCACCATTGCGACCACCAGTTGAGCATAAAACCAAGCAC
>JBEQLH010000017.1:0-25662 GCA_040326075.1 Anaerolineales bacterium | reverse complement strand
GCAAATTTCAAGGCCATGCGCGCATTTTGCTCAACAAGTAATATGGTCGTCCCTTTCTCATTGATCTCGGTCATTACCTTAAAAACATCCCTCATCAGCAAGGGCGCCAACCCCATGGAGGGTTCGTCTAAAAGCATGACCTTCCTGCCGCTTACCAGCGCCCTCCCCACGGCTAACATCTGCTGTTCACCACCGCTGAGCGTGCCTGATTTTTGGTGCATGCGCTCTTCAAGTCGGGGAAAGATAGAAAAAACCCATTCGATATCCTGGTTCACCTGGCGTCCATCCTTACGCGCGTAAGCTGCTATGCGGAGATTTTCCATGACCGTTAAATTGCCAAACAGTCTCCGGCCCTCAGGCACATGTGAGATACCTAGTTGGCTGACCACCTGATCTGCATTGAATTCGAGCAGGTCTTTACCCATGAAGCTTATCTTGCTTCCTTTTTCGACCGGCACCAGGCGAGAGATTGCTCGCAACGTGGTACTTTTCCCAGCACCGTTAGCACCAATGATACAGACGATTTCTCCTTCATCAACTTGAAAGTTCACCCCGTGCAGGGCTTTGATTTTATCGTAGGAGACCCGCAGATTTTCGATGGAGAGTAACATTATGTCACTACCTCCTGGCCAAGATAAGCCTCAATCACTGCTGGGTTATTGCGAATCTCCTCCGGACCACCTTCTGCAATGACCTTTCCAAAGACCAGAGTTTGAATTACTTCGCAAAGTTCCATAACCACCCTCATCCTGTGCTCAATGAGGAAGATCGCCATACCCAGCTCTTCGTGGACTTGTCTCACGATTTGCATCATTTGTTCCAGCTCTTCGGGATTCATACCAGCAGTGGGCTCATCCAAGAATAAGATTTTTGGTTCGATTGCCAGGGCACGCGCCATTTCCACCCTGCGTTGGGCACCATAAGGCAGGTTGGTCACGACCTGGTTTGCATGTTGGGGAATCCCCACCATTTCAAGCAGATCAAGCGCGATCCTTTCATTTTCATCTTCTTCACGATGACGTTCAGCGGTTCCGAAAAAGGCTCCGATCAGTCCGTATTGGATCTTGGAGTAACGAGCGAGTTTCACATGCTCAAGAACGGTCATATGCCGCCACAAGCGCAAGTTTTGAAATGTGCGCGCCAGGCCCATTGATGCAATTTGATGTGGTTGAAGACCGACAATCTGCTGGTCTTCCAGGGTGATCTCGCCTTCAGTTGGTTTGTAGATTCCCGTAATGAGATTGAATATTGTAGTTTTTCCGGCTCCATTGGGTCCAATTAATCCCCTGACTTGCCCTGGTTCAATTTCTAGATTGTAGTCATTGACCGCTTTCAAACCTCCAAAGAAGTGGGTCATGTGATCAACTTTCAACAGTGCCATGCTACACCTCCCCCGTTGGCTTCTGTTTGGGTTTAATCAAAGTTGTGAAGTCAAATGTGGTGAAGGAGATCAAGCCCGTTGGCCGCCTTATCATCACAATTATGAGCAGGAGTGGGATGACAAGCCATTTATAAATTTCTAGTGGTCTCAGCGCCTCGCCGAGCAGGTTAATGCTCACCGCGCCAACAATCGATCCCTGGACTGAATTCAACCCCCCAAAGTAGACCATTGCCAGGTTCTCAGCCAGCATCTGGATGCCAAACATGCTGGGGTTGACATAGCGGATCACATGGGCAAAAAGCCCTCCCGCCACTCCTGCCCAAAAAGCGCCAAACAAGAAAGCTGTAAACTTCGTGCGGCGAGTGTTGACAGTCATCGCGTCAGCCGCTATCTCTCCATCACGGACTGCGTTTAATGCTTTCCCCAATGTAGATCGCACAAAATTGTTCATGATCCAGATACCTAATATTGTCCAAATGAACACAGTCGGTAAGGTAGCCAGATCTGGCTGACCACCTAAGCCGCGCGCTCCACCAACGACCTCCAGGTTCTCAAGCAAACTTTTTACCATAAACATAAACGCTAAAGAAATAATTGCCAAATAGTCACCCCGCGTCTTGAATGAGGGGATAGCAACAATAATTGCTCCCAGGGAAGCAATCGCGCCCCCCAGGATCAATCCAATTGGGAACATGAATCGGGCCATGCTTTCCGGTAATATGGCTGCTCCCAAGATATTATCATTAACAAATAATCCAACTGTGAAAACCGAGGCGCCATACGCCCCTAAAGCAATAAATCCGGGATGCGAGCAAGAGAACTCTCCCATGTAGCCATTAATGACATTCAAACTGAGCGTCCAGATGATCGCCACCAGGATCAGCCTGACTACCAGCAGGCGGTAGTCGTTGATGTCGGACCAAATATGTAAGATGATATATAACAGCAGGATGTGCAGGAGCACAGATACCCACGATCGGAAGTTAAACAACCTGGCTGCCAGCCAGTTCACTGGTGAAGCACTTAACTTGGCGACCAGAGCAATGGGCAGGACATAAATCAATAAATCATACAGGAACGCGCTGGGAATCAACGCAGGTTTCTGGAGGGCAATAACAATGCCAAAAAGGGCTGGGATTCTTGGCGTACCCAACGCCCTGGCAAGTGGTAAACCGATTAATTGTTCAAGCAGCACTGCGACCAAAGCTCCAAAGAACCAGCCAAGTACAGGTACCAGGACGAATGGCTCCGTAATCTTTGTTCTCAGCAGGCTAAGACGGTCTCGATTTGTGGTTAACGTTTCGCTTGTTACCGCCATATTTTCCTCGTCTTTAAGATTTCTATCAGACTTATTAAAGCCTCAATTGGGAAGTGTATGCCTCACCGAATAAACCATGCGGTCTGAAGACCAGGATAAGTATAATGATGGAGTAGGCAATCAGATCGCGGAGCGTCGAAGGGAAAAACCATCCCACAAAAATCTCAATGAATCCCAGCATGAATCCGGCTACTGCAGCACCGAGGATGGAGCCGCGACCGCCAAGGATCGCAGCTACAAAGGCTTTCCAGCCGAAGGTTATACCCATATACGGGTCCAAAACTGGATAAGCGATACTGAACAGGATCCCCGCTGCAGCTGCCAGCCCCGAACCCAGGGCAAAGGTGAGCGCGGCGATATTATTGAGCGGTACACCCATCAATGGCACTACCACAAAATCGAAAGCCGTCGCCCGCATGGCCATCCCCCACTTCGTCCGCTGGACAAACTGGTGCAGAGCTAACATGAGCAGCAATGCCACAACCACGATCATGATCCTCTTATTGGTGATAATGACACCACCAATCTGGTACGTAGCTGTTTCGATCAGGGCAGGAAAGGCCAACCGTTCAGCACCTAATAAGACTAAAATTGAAGTCTCCAGAATAATACCGATCATCAGACCTGTGATGGCAGCCGAGGCGCGCGGCGCGTTGCGTAAAGGCCGGTAGCCGATTCTCTCGACAGTTATCCCAAGAAAGGAGGTCAGAAGCATGGCCACCAGGATGGTCAGCACTAATATCAACCAGCCGGGTAAAACGACCGATGTCAAAGCTACCAATGCAAGAATCCCAGTGGCGACAAAAAAGCCGATATATGCACCAACCATAAATATGTCGCCATGCGCGAAGTTGAACAGCAAAAGTACTCCATAAACCATGGAGTACCCCAGAGCGATCAAAGCGTAGAAACTTCCCAACTGAAGTGAGTTAACCACCATTTGGAGGAAAATATCCATGCTTTTACACCTCCTTCTTGTATGAGGACGGGCTTCGGAAGTAAACCTCAGCCCGCCCTCGTTTTTTGTCAATCACAGCTCATAAATGCTGCGACTGTTCAAGGATTTCTTGGGAAATCCTTGATTCCTTATCTGCTATGGGCACACCTGTTGATAAAATTCGAATTCGCCAGCGTCGCTGATCTTCACGATAACCGCGCATTTAATCGGGTCCCCTTGATCAGTGAAAGTCATGGTTCCAGTTATGCCCTCGAAGTCCTTAATTTTAGCCAGGGCATCACGAACACAGGCTCGATCTGTGGCGATATCACCGGTGATCTCGCCGCAATCCTGGATGGCTTTCTCGATGATGAGCATCGTATCCCAGGTGAGGGCGCCAACATCATCCGGTATATAACCGTGTTCTTCATTGTAGCGATCGATGAACTCTTTTGTGGCGCCTGTGGCGCCTGCGGCAGCATAGTGGGTGCTGAAGAACTGACCCTTGCAGTCATCCCCGCAAAGATTCATTAACTCGGCTGAACCCCAGCTGTCGCTGCCCACTATGGGCGCATCCCAACCTAATTCATGAGCCTGCTGAGCGATCAGAGCCACCTCGTTGTAATACTGAGGCGTGAAGATAAACTCTGCACCGGATTCCCTGATCTTGGTTAGTTGGGCCGAGAAGTCTGTATCTTTGGTGGTAAAGCTCTCATAAGCTACCACCGACCCGGCTCCGTGATTGTCTTCCCAGGCGCTCTTGAAGAACTCAGCCAAACCCTTCGGATAATCGCTGGCAACATCGTAGAGCACCGCGGCCTTGGTGAAGCCAAATTCATCGGTAACGAAATTCGCCACCACCGGTCCCTGGAAGGGGTCCAGGAAGGGTGTGCGGAACACCCAGGGTCGATCCAGGGTGGTATTGGGGTTTGTTGACCAGGGGCTGACCATCGGCGTTTCGTTGTCGTTAGCAACGCCGCCTGCCGGTACAGCCTGCTTGGAGGATTGTGGGCCAACGATCACCAAAACTTCGTCCTGGGTGATTAACTTGGTGTTGGCCTTGGTGGCTGATTCTGCCTTCGACTCGTTATCCTCAATAACCAGCTCAACCGGGTATTTCACTCCACCAACTTCTAGCCCCCCAGCTTCGTTAATGTCATCCAGCCACATCTCTGCCGAGAATTTGCTGCCTTCACCCACTTTGGGGATGTCTCCAGTCAGCGGCGCATTAACACCGATCACAATGGTTTCCTCAGCTGCTTGAGCACAAGCGCTTACCAGGAAAGCACCAACCAAAATCAAGCTCAAAATTAAAACCAGGTTTCGTGTCTTCATTTTCGTTCTCCTTGCAATTAATTTGGGGTTGTGTCAATAGTCAGTATATCTAAAACAACCATTGTTGTTTTCTAGGATTTATAACCAGATTTGATCACATCACCTCCTTCAACTTCGGAAATTTGAATCAAGAGCAGCATAGCTGCTTCATCTGGGCTCCAACATATAAACCACGATGCCGCCAGGTCATTATGCAATTGCCAAATTCGCATGTAGACAGATTAGAAACGCTTCCTTCAATCAAGGAAAGAAGGAATACTCCCCCCATCATCTTTAAATTTTCTCTGCAATGTTCCATTGATAGGTATCGGTCCTTCTATTTCGCAGACAAGGCTGTTCAGTGAAAGTGAAAAAGCGTACCTAAAAAGGGTAATTTTTGGATCAATCTGGAAGTATACAAAGAGTTTATATTAACTTTTTGCATCTGTCAATAAAAAGAATAACTCTTTGTTTATCCGAACGATGAAAGTCAAATCTATCCACATAGATTACTCCGCTGCACACTGAGAGTAATGGGGTAAAATCAAATTATGGACCACAATTCTCTCCAGGCTTGCGTATCTGGTTTACCCCTCGGTCTGCTGCGCTACTTCGATAAAATTGGATCAACTAATGATGAGGCAGTACGCTGGGCAGATGAAGGTGCCCCCCACCTGTCTTTGGTGGCGGCTGGCGAACAGACTTCTGGCAAGGGTCGTATGGGGCGCCGCTGGTACACCCCGCCGGGGGGCGCTCTGGCGGTAAGTCTGGTGCTGCGACCAGATCAACTCGACCTAATCTCTCCCTCGCGGATAACTGGCCTGGGGGCGTTAGCCGTGTGCGAAGCGCTGCAAGGAAATTATGGCCTCGCGGCTCAGGTCAAGTGGCCCAATGACGTGCTGGTAGGAGATCATAAAATAGCTGGGGTGCTGGTGGAGGCCAGCTGGTTGGGTGAAGAACTGCAGGCCGCCATCTTGGGGATTGGCATCAATGTTGCACTCGATTCTGTACCCCCTGCGGGTGAACTGGACTTTCCAGCCACCAGCGTGGAAACAGCACTCGGGAGTCCAGTCGATCGTTGGGGATTATTGAGGAATGTGTTGCAAGCCCTCTTGGTCTGGTTACCTTACCTGGATCAAGCGCGATTCCTCCAGGCCTGGCAAGGGCAGCTGGCATATCTCGATGAACGGGTTCGGTTGGTCCGGCATGGGAAGGAGCCGGTAGAAGGTCTCTTGCTTGGTTTGGGAGATGATGGATCGCTCCGACTCGAGTCCCCTTCTGGAGAGGAAGAGACCTTCCAGGCAGGTGAGATCCACCTGCGAGTGGTTGACAGATCATGAAAATGGGCTAAACTATTACCGGTATCCCGCTCACCCGAGAGTACCCTAATTGCCAGCCGCGAGTCGCATCGGGTGAGGCTGGAACGCAGACAGCATTGTCTTTCAGGAGACACAAAACCATGTTAGACGAATTTCGTGATGAGGCTAATGCCTCTCCTTTCTTTGAAGATGAGAATGAAGAATATTTTGAGGAAGTTAGACAGTATCGCCCGCGAAGAAAAATTCTGGGTATGAACGCCGCACAGCGTCTGGTGATCGCCATCATGGTCTTGTTCATGACCTGCATCGTGGGAGCCCTCATGCTGCTGGTATTCGGTAGAGTTGTACCTCCTGCACTGTTCTGATCCACTCCGAGTAATTCTTTTCTGATCACAACCAACAAGCAATTTTACCTGGGGGAAAGTTGTACCTTTCTTCATATAAGAGAAGCTGAATCCATTTGTGGAATGAATTAAGCGACCCAGACAATAAAGATGTCTGAGCCGCTTGGAATTACGTGATTGACCCATAAATGTAATTAAATCAATGGGGCTGTGGATCAAAGAAACCGGTTAAGATTATTTATCTGGTTCCTCGTCAACTCCTACCTGGCGCAAATCAGCTGCGGCGATCCGGGCAATGGAGGCTACGCTGTCCCCTTCTTGCAGTCCGATCAGGCGCACCCCCCGCGTTGCTCGACCTGCGCGCTTAATCTGCTTGACTTTTGTGCGCAGCACAACCGCATTGATCGATATGATCGTCAGATCATCGGCTTCCTGAACGACGCGCGCTGCAGCTATTGTACCGATACTCTCAAAAGCGTTCTTGTTGATCGTGGTGATACCGAATGTGGCCCGGTTTCGGGTTGGATATTGACTCAACGAAGTGCGTTTGCCATGACCCTGGGTCGTTACAACTAGCAAGTCGCCACCCGGCTCTGCTACTTCCATGCCGGTTACTCGGTCACCATTTTTTAGTCGAATACCAATCACCCCTGCGGCGGTACGGCCAGTTGGGCGAACTTGACCCTCTTTAAATCGTAATGCCTGCCCCTTTTCGGTCACCAGCATTATTTCACATTCACCATCTGTTGGGCGTACCCAGCCCAACTCGTCCCCCTCGGCCAGGTTGATGGCGATCAGACCAGAAGGTCGCACGGCTGCAAATGCCGAAAGAGGTAGCCGTTTGACTCGCCCATTCCGGGTGGCCATCATACAATAATTATCTTTGTCAAACTTGGGTACTGCCACAGCAGCAGTGATCGTTTCACCAGGGCTTACCGAGAGCACATTTACGATCGGGATCCCCTTGCCGGTGCGCAAGGCATCGGGTATTTGATAGGTTCTCTCTGAGTAAACTTTCCCCTTATCTGAGAAGAAGAGCACAGTATCCAGAGTGCGGGCCGGGATCATGATCAGCATCTCGTCTTCATCTTTCATTGCATGACCGGTGACACCCCGTCCCCCGCGTATCTGGGAGCGAAAAGATTTGGCGGTTACGCGTTTAATATAGCCTCTCTCAGTGATACTGATCAGAACTGCTTCGTCTTGAATAAGGTCTTCTTCATTGAATTCATCGCTGGCTTCGGCTGCGATATGCGTCCGGCGTTCGTCACCATAAGTCTCAGCGATCTCTGCCAGGTCGGTTTTAATCACTTCGAGGACCTTTTTCGGATTGGCCAACAGGTCTTCCAGATTGGCGATAAGCTCGAGGACCTGGCGCTGCTCGTCTTCGATCTTTTGCTGCTCTAAGGCAGCCAGGCGGCGCAGCTGCATATCCAGGATCGCGACGGCCTGCTTTTCTGATAGCGAAAAACGGGTCATCAAGCGTTCCTTGGCGATATCGGCGTCTGGGGATTGGCGGATAGTCTGAATTACATCGTCCAGGTGTTTCAGGGCGATCAACAAACCTTCGAGGATGTGAGCCCGGGCGCGAGCTTTCTCCAACTGAAATTGGGTGCGCCGCGTGATCACTTCCTGCCGGTGTTCGATGAAGAATTGCAGCGCCCGTTTGAGGGATAGCAAGCGCGGTTCGCCATCCACCAGGGCCAGCATTTGAGCCCCAAATGTGGATTGCAAAGGGGTGTACTTATAAAGTTGGTTAAGCACCTTTCGTGGCTGTGCAGTCCGTTTTAGCTCCACAATGATGCTCATACCGCGGCGATCGGACTCATCACGCAGGTCGGAGATATCATCAATTCGCCCAGAACGAGCTAACTCAGCGATCCTCTCGATCAGTGTGTTTTTGTTTAGCTGGTAAGGGATTTCGGTGATCACGATCCGGAAGCGCCCAGCCCGCATCTCTTCGATCATTGCTAAACCGCGCAGCACGATGCGACCGCGGCCAGTGCTGTAAGCCTGGCGAATGCCTTCGTCACCGATAATCACCCCACCGGTCGGGAAATCTGGACCTGGTAGCAATTTGATCAGGTCTACGATGGTGACATCATCTATCTGGTCATAGCGCTCGATCATGTAAGTCAGGGCCGCCACCAGCTCCTTGAGATTGTGTGGTGGGACATTGGTCGACATACCGACTGCAATTCCTGATGATCCGTTGAGCAGTAAGTTTGGTATCTTTGAGGGCAACACGTCAGGCTCTTGCAAGGAGCCATCGAAACTGTCTTTGAAATCGACCGTTTCTTTGTCGATGTCTACCAGCATATCCTCAGCCATGCGGGCCAGACGCGCCTCGGTGTAGCGCATGGCAGCTGGTGCATCACCGTCAATTGAGCCGAAATTGCCCTGACCATCGACCAGCATGTAACGCATTGAGAAATCCTGAGCCATACGGGCCATGGCATAGTACACAGCTAAATCACCATGGGGATGGTACTTTCCCAGCACTTCACCAACAATGCGGGCTGATTTCCGGTGGGGTGTGTTAGACCGCATGCCCATGTCGTGCATGGCGTACAGGATCCGCCGGTGGACTGGTTTGAGCCCATCGCGTGCGTCGGGTAAGGCGCGCGCTACGATCACGCTCATGGCGTAATCCAGGTAAGCGGAACGCATTTGTTCGTCTATATCTACATTGCGAACAATACCGATTTCCATATCATCCTTTCAAATATTTGGCGCTGCTCGATAAAAAAACACGAGCAAAGTAGAGCTGGGAAAAAGCGTTCAGCCCTATTCAGAAACGGGCAAAAAAGATGTGCACGCCACCGGCGCACACACCTTAATTATACCGCAGCAGGGCGATTATGCCCGTTATTTAATTATTTTGAAGGTGGTTAATTCGAATAAAACAGAATAGTTATTCTGTGCCGTTAAGGTATTGATCGATGGCTTTCGCCGCGTTCCGTCCCGCAACCATCGCAGTCACAACCAGATCAGGTCCAGTCACACCATCACCACCGGCGAAGACACCCGGGCGGCTGGTAGCGCCTGTGCTGGAATCAGCCACGATCAGACCCCATTTATGCGTTTCAAGTTCTGGAGTGGTCTCGCCGATAACCGGGTCTGGCCAATAACCGAGAGCTAATACCACGGTATCTGCTTCAACGATAAAGTTTGTACCTTCGATGGGGACCGGTCGGCGGCGCCCTGATTTGTCTGGCTCACCTAATTCCATTCGCAGACATTCAATTTTGGCTAATCGTCCATCATCACCCGCGATGAATTGCACCGGTTGGGTCAGGAATTCGTAATTTGCACCCTCTTCCCGCGCCAGTTCACGGTCATGAAGCCCACCGGGCATCTCATTTTCGGTCCGCCGGTATAGGCAGGTAACTTCTGTGGCACCCAGGCGCAGGGCTGACCGTAAGCAATCGGACGCCGTATCACCACCACCAATAACAGCTACTTTCTTACCAACCGCCGGACGACCGCGCATCTCTTCAGGCAGAAGTTGTTCATCATATAGACTGCAGCGAATCAGAAACTCAGTCGCCTGCATTACGCCAGGTAGATCTTCACCAGGAACTTCCATTGGCGCATCCACACCTACTCCCACACCAACAAATACTGCCTGGTATCCATCGGAGAATAAATCATCGATCGTTTTTTCTTTACCGATATAGGTTTCCGGTGAAAACTCAACACCTGCTTTTTCCAAATCGTTCCACCTGCAGAATACAACCTTTTTCGGCAGTTTGAAATTAGGTATCCCGTAAGTCAAAAGACCGCCAGGCGCCGGTTTTGCGTCAAATATGGTCAAGCTATGCCCACTTTGGACGAGCTGCTCAGCACAAGCCAATCCAGCCGGTCCAGCGCCGACAATAGCAACTTTTTTTCCACTGGGTTGCCCAACAGGTATATCGACACCAATTGTCTGTCGTTCATAATCGGCGACAAAGGTTTCCAAGGGACCAGTTAGAACGGCCTCAAAGGCTTTTAAGTGAGTACAAGACCCCTGGCACAATTGCTCTTGTGGGCATACTCTTCCACATACCTCAGGCATCGAGCTTGTCTGGCGGTAAATCTTGGCGGCTTCCAGGAATTCGCCCTGTTCAATCAGCCACATGGCTGAGGGGATGTCGTTGTGAGCGGGGCAGGCCTCCACACACGGAGCTGGATCAGGACAATGAACGCACCGCGCGGCCTCCATTTGGGCTTGTTCGGCTGTCATCGGGATAACTACATCATCAAAATCACAGACCCTTTCGCCAACCGGTCGGATGGCAACCTCTTGAGAGGGTGTGCGAGCGCGTTCTTTGCGATCGATGGCAAGATACTCACTGGCTATTGCGGGCATACAGAACCTCCAATAAATTTCCACTCATAATACTAATACAGATATTAACGACAAGACTGGTTTAGTTTCAGTCGCGGATGTCATGGATTTCCGTGACAATTGTCACAAATACTCTGAGCATTTATTCGCTCATAAATTTCCCCCATAATGAACAAATAAACGATTGTCAGCCATCTCATTTCATTTCAGAGGTCAAAGATCAGTTAAAATAGATCGTACAGGAAATCATTTGCGTGAGGGTCACCTCCTGTATAATGTGTCATTCGCTTCTGGTCGCAAAAAAGTTCCACCATAACTGAGGAGGTAGCGATGAGTGATTGGGTCATCGAAGCAGAAAATCTAACCAAAGTTTATCAGATGGGTGAAGTTGAGGTGCATGCCCTTCGTGGGCTCTCAGTCCAGATCGAACGGGGTGAGATGATCGCAATTATGGGCCCTTCTGGATCGGGAAAGTCCACCTTGATGAATATTATAGGTTGTCTGGATAGGCCAACTTCCGGCGAATACATCCTAGATGGTGAGCGAGTTTCAGAGCTGAACGATGATCAGTTAGCCTCGATCCGCAACCGTAAAGTGGGTTTTGTCTTTCAGACCTTCAATCTCCTGCCGCGCGCGACCGCTCTCTCCAATGTCGAATTGCCATTGCGCTATAGTCAAGAGGCGCGTGGACGAAGGGAAAGGGCAAAAAGCGCTCTGGAGGCAGTTGGGCTGGCTGATCGCATAAAGCACCGCCCGAATGAGCTTTCTGGCGGCCAGCAGCAGCGCGTGGCGATCGCCCGGGCATTGGTCAACGATCCAGCGATCATTTTGGCTGATGAACCCACCGGCAACCTGGATACGAAATCCGGGGAGGAGATCATGCAGGTACTACTCAACCTGAATAAGGAGCGTGCTACAACTCTGGTAATAGTCACTCACGATCCGGAAGTCGCTGAACATACCCAACGGATAGTACAAATTAGAGACGGTGTTGTGGAGGAAGTTGAATGAATTTTTTGCAGTCTTTTTGGGAAGCACTGGAAAGCCTGTCTGCCAACAAAATGCGTTCTGGCTTGACCGTGTTAGGAATCGTGATCGGCGTAGCAGCGGTTATCGCCATGATCTCTATCGGGCGGGGTGCGCAGAACACGATCACGGGATCGATTTCAGGTATCGGTACAAACCTGGTATTTGTTTTTAGTGGTGGTTCAGAAGAGGTTCGTAATCCAAAGCCAATTACATTTGGAGATGCAGAAGCAATCGCTGATCCGTTTCAAGCGCCTTCAGTTGCAGCTGTTGCACCCGTTCTTCAGGGACAGGTATCCGTTTCCTTCGGTGGAGAGACCGCCAATACCACCATTCAAGGTATAACCCCAGCTTTCAGTGAGGTTCGCAACCGGACGGTGACGGAAGGTGAATATATTGACGAAGCGCATATCTTGGGGAGGGCCTCGGTCGCCTTGCTCGGTATCGATACGGCAGACAAACTATTCGGTCGCACGTCAGGGTTGGTTGGAGAGACTGTACGTGTAGAAGGACAACCATTCCGGGTGATTGGCATCCTCGAAGAAAGGGGCGGTTCATCTTTCAACAACGAGGATGATATTCTCATGGTGCCGATCTCAACTGCCCAAACACGTTTATTGCGTCGTTCTTCATCAGACCGGGTCGATATGTTAATGGTTCAGGCTGCAAGCTCGGAGGCAGTGCCGAATGCCAACCAGGAGATTGCCCAAATCCTGCGTTCACGCCACCGCACGGAGATTGGCGCGGATGATTTCACCATTCTCACCCAGCAGGACTTCCTTTCCACAGCTGAAACGATCACCGGTGTACTGACGATTTTCCTGGGTGGGATCGCTGCTATTTCCTTGTTAGTGGGTGGTATCGGGATCATGAATATCATGTTGGTCTCAGTCACTGAGCGGACCAGGGAGATCGGTCTCCGAAAAGCTTTAGGCGCCAGGAAGAACGACATCTTGATCCAATTCTTGACCGAGTCTTCTGTACTGAGTCTTTTCGGTGGTCTGATCGGGATTGCCTTAGGATACGCGATATCCCTCGCGGTTGGGCGCATCGCGGCCGCCAGTGATACGCCGATTGTGCCTGCCATCAGTATTGATATCATCCTGCTGGCGACACTATTTTCAACCGCCGTCGGTTTATTTTTCGGGATTTACCCTGCCAACAGGGCTGCAAATCTTGAGCCAGTGGAAGCCTTGCGCTACGAATAATAAATCCATTGGATTTTTTGAAAGAAACTGACCTGGTCGCCTTTAAAGACCAGGCTGCATTGAAAAAAATTCTTTCCTGGTGCTTAGTTTATTTCAATGAGTCACATCATCGATCCAGGACAGATAATTCGCCGAGCCCATCAGGATCGGCAAGGCGATGATCTCAGGTATGTCGTATGGATGGATAGCCTGCACAGCCGGGATTAGTTCGCTTTCGAAGAGCTCTGCCCTACTTTTTACAATCAGGAGCATCTCTTCATCCCGGTTGATATCCCCTTCCCAGGTGTAAAACGATAATATCGATCCGACCAAATTGACACAGGCCGCCAGTTTTTTCTCCAGCAATGTGTTGGCGATCATTTCACTGGTTTCCTGGTTGGGAGTCGTGATCAAGACGATAATATATTCATTTTCCATGGATAACACTCCTGTTCTCTGTTTGGGATCACTGCTTTGAATGTAATCCTACCATCGGCACTGACTTTCCATGGCAGTAGTTCTTAGCTGCTAATTATTTACTCCGTTGATATAATCACCCCCAGTGGATACTTCTCTTGGAACCGCCAATCGCCAGATCGCCCGGGGGGCCGGGCTGGTGATGGCTGCCTTTGCTTTGAATAATTTGGTCGGGTTGGCACGCCAGATGATCGTGCTCAACGCATTTGGCACCAGTGGAGAAATGGATGCGTTTATTGCCGCCAACCGGGTTTCCGAGACTCTTTTTATGTTGGTGGCTGGCGGAGCGCTGGCATCGGCTTTTATCCCCACATTTACCAGCTTACTGGTCAAAGATGATCAGCACGGTGCCTGGAAGCTGGCTTCAGCAATTGCCAATCTGATCCTTTTAGTTTTGACTTTGGTTGCACTGCTGGCAGCGATTCTGGCTCCCTGGATAGTGCGTAATATCCTGGCGCCTGGGTTTGCGGATAACCCGGCTCAAGAAGCTTTGGCGGTCGATTTAATGCGCCTCATGCTGCCGTCAGCAGTGCTTTTTGGTCTCAGCGGCCTGGTGATCGGCATCCTCAATTCCAAGCAAATCTTCTTTGTGCCTGCACTGGCACCGATGATGTACCAGCTGGGCATGATCTTTGGCGTTCTGGTGCTGGCCCCTCGGCTGGGCATTTATGGCCTGGCCTGGGGTGTGCTGCTGGGCTCCCTTTTATACCTGTTGATCCAGCTGCCAACCCTGCTTCGACTGGGAGGTCAGTATTTCCCAACTTTAGGTTTGAAACTACCAGCTGTACGTGAAGTGGGGCGCCTGATGGTCCCTCGTTTGCTGGGACTGGCATTTGTGCAGCTAAATTTCTGGGTTAATATCAGGCTGGCTTCTCGCCTGTTAGAAGGTAGCGCTATTGTGATAACGGTTGCGTTCGCACTGATGCTGATGCCGCAGACGATCATTGCCCAGTCGATTGCGATTGCAGCTCTGCCAACGTTCTCGGCTCAATACGCCCAAAACAAACTCAACGATATGCGCTCCTCCCTGGCTTCCAGTTTGCGCAGCGTCATGCTGCTCTCGCTACCAGCTGCGCTTGGCTTGATCATCCTCCGCCAACCATTAGTTGAGCTGCTTTACCAGCGCGGTGAATTCACCGCTCGCTCAACACAATTGGTCGCCTGGGCGCTGCTGTGGTTTGCGGTTGGCCTGGTGGGACACTCGGTTGTTGAAATTATGGTGCGCGCCTTTTATGCCATGCATGATACCAGGACACCAGTCTTGATCGGTATCGTGGCGATGAGTTTGAACGTCGTATTTTCGGTGCTCTTTATCGCGCTTTTCACCCGCTTGGATTGGATGCCCCATGGGGGGTTAGCACTGGCCAATTCGCTGGCGACAACCTTGGAAATGATCGGCTTATTATATTTCATGCGCGGTCGCCTCAAGGGACTCGATGGACACAGAGTATTCGTTGGTTTTGGAAAAGCAGCTATCGCCACGTTTGTCATGTCCCTGGTGCTCTTCGCCTGGCTGAACCAGGCTCTCAACCAGCCGGTCTGGATCATCCTGATCGGAGGTGCTGTGATCGGAGCTGGGGTTTATGGTGTCATGGTTTTAGCGTTAGGTGTGGAAGAAGCAAAAGGATTGCTGAGCAGCGCGGGGAAATTTGTGCGCAGTAAATTTTAAAATCAACTGCTTGGGATTAACTTTTATCTGAAGTAATTATCACCACAGGAACCAGATTAGCTGAGCAACTCCTATACCGAGCAAAGTTCCAGCCAGCGCCTCCAATGGTGTATGCCCTAGAACTTCCCTGAGCTGTTTCTCCTGGGATCGTTTTCCCTTTACCATATCCCTGACGATCCGGTTGATGAATTCTGCATGTATACCTGCCTGGCGGCGAATACCCGTCGCGTCGTAAATGACGATCACCGCCAAGGTTAATGCCAGCGCGAACAAGGGGGTATTAAAGCCGGTGAATAAACCAATTGAGTGAGCCACGCTGGCCACCAGTGCGGCGTGAGAACTTGGCATCCCACCAGCCCGCAGAAGCAGGACCCAATCCCACCTTCTTGTAGAGAAATAATTCCAGGGGATTTTGATCAGTTGAGCCAGACTCCAGGATATGAAGCCAGCGATCAAAACTGAGTTGGACAATAATCCTAACTGGTTCATATGAAGGTGACGGGTTTCTGGGGATTTATGAGAGGTTGAAATCAACCAGATCGTCGCCTGAAAGTTCCTGGACTTTCAGCTCAGCATCTTCCAGCATCTGTGCGCAGTGATGGGCAAGTGTCTGCCCACGTTCAAACAGTGCCAGTGCATCCTCCAAAGGGCGCTCGTCTGTTTCGAGATCGTTGACAATTGATTCAAGCTCATTAAACGCTTGCTCGTAAGTCATATCCTCGACCGGGATTGGTTCTTTAGGTGAATTTGTGGGTGGACTCATACTCAGCTCCAGTAGAGCAGTTTGAAATTAATTTTCCTGATAGACAAGCAAGGGGGAGTCTGCCGGGAGTATTTCAGCCGCCTTGGTGGAAAACTGCTCTTGGTTGATATCATGGGATGCAATGAAATCATTAATTTCCGGTTTTATTTCTCTTTCAAATGTCGATCGAGTTGTAGCTTTTTGGGCCCGCGAGGCGAGCAGTGATGACACCAGGATCGAGATCAAGACGACGATTAGCGAGATCACTGCCAGGATAGTCCAGGTCTTGGTGAAGACAAAGAAGATGATCACCATCAAGAGCCCCCCGACCAAGGCCTCCAGCGTGCAGCCGACTCCAAAAGCCAGCTCGGCTGCCGAAGTGCCAGAATTGACCAGTTGTTGATGAGCATCTTCAATAAATTCTTCAACCGTTAGTTCTTGAAAATCACTGATTGGGGTGCTTTCACTCAGTGGAGCCCCACAGCGTGGGCATTCCACTTCATGTGCTGGCACGGCCCCCGCACAGTAAGGGCATTGGATTGTTGAATCCATTGGTTCATCCATTACTTTATTTCTCTATTTCGCCAGGTTCCTGAACGCGCACTTTAAATTCGCCATCACTCACCTGCACCTGGAGATTGTCCTCAGGTTGAACCTGTTTGATGGAGTGGACCAGACTTCCATCCACCTGGGTGACGATCGAGTAGCCGCGCTCCAGAATTGACTGCGGATTCAAGGAATTGAGGCGCATCTCCAGTCCAGTCAGGCGGGTGCGGTTGATCTCTATGGCGTGAGTCAGCGCAGTACCTGCCCGGAAGTTAAGTTCATCCAGGTGCTGTTGATCTCTGTGGACTCGCCCCATGGGGGTGCGCAATAATAAGCGATTTTGCTGGCGCTCAAGCTGTCTGCGCTGGAGGAGCAGGAAATTCTCCATTGTGTTGTGGATATTCCTCCTCATCTCTCGCAGCGATGCTTGCAGGTCAACCTGGTTTGGAGTGGCGAGTTCTGCTGCAGCTGTTGGGGTTGGGGCGCGCAGGTCGGCGGCGAAGTCCGCGATGGTGAAATCGGTTTCGTGACCAATCCCGGTGATGATCGGCGCTTGCGAAGCGAAGATTGCCTGGGCAACATGCTCATCGTTGAAAGCCCATAAGTCCTCGATCGATCCTCCCCCGCGCCCCAGCAGGATCACATCCGGTTTGACCAGCTGGTTAAGCGTCTCTATCGCGGATATTATGCCATCCGGAGCATCATCTCCTTGGACAGGGGTAGGTGAAAGGACAACTTTGACGGGCGGATAACGCCGCTTGATTGTGTTGAGCATATCTCTAAGCGCCGCCCCGGTGGGAGAGGTCACTATGCCTATCGTTTGCGGCCAGCGTGGAATGACGCTTTTTCGCTGCGCATCAAATAATCCTCCAGCTTCAAGTTTGGCTTTCAGGCGCAAGAATTCCTGGTAAAGCTGGCCTTCTCCGGCTGGTCGGATCAGGTCGGCGTAGAGTTGGTAATTGCCACTCGCTTCGTAAATGCTTAAACTGCCGTGAACCTCGATCGCATCCCCATTCTCTGGGAGGTGAATCTGTCTCATGACTGCATTACGCCACATCACACAGCGCAGGGCTGCGCCGCTGTCTTTTAAAGTGAAGTAAAGGTGTCCTGAGGCAGGTCGTGAAAAGTTGGAAACCTCACCCTCTATCCAAATATCTTGCAGGGTGCCATCACTTTCTAACAGGTCCCGTAAGTAACGCGTCAGATCCGTTACCGACCAGGTAGGGGGTTGAAACATCGGCATCTGCATCATGTTGAATGATATTCCCAGACTATTGAATCGATGGGTAATAACCAGATTATGAGGATACCCGCTAGGAGGGGGGTTGTCAACTATTCCTTGGCGCGAGGTTTTCTGCTACAATACTGGATGGTCGCATCCCATTCTGCGGGGATGAACCCCATTGCGAAATTTATAATTTCCGGCTGTTCCTCATTCAATGAAATACATTTGGTCTCCCTGGCGCATGACATACATTCAAAATCACAAAGATGAAGGTGGATGTGTCTTCTGCAAAGCCCAGGATATGCCTGATGGTCCTGATAATCTAATCCTTTATCGGGGGCAGCAGGCCTTTGTGATTTTAAATCGTTACCCATATACCAGCGGGCACCTGATGGTGGTTCCATACCTCCACACAGCCTCTTTACAGGGCTTGGAGCCGCAAGCGCGGGCGGAGATGATGGAGCTGGCGACCCAAATCATGTCCATGTTAAGTAAAGAATATCACGCTCAGGGTTTCAATGTCGGTATCAATATTGGTGAAGCTGCTGGGGCGGGGATTACCGAACACGTCCATTTGCACGTTGTACCGCGTTGGACTGGAGACACGAATTTTATGTCAGCGTTAGGTGAGACGCGGGTTCTCCCGGAGACGCTCGAAGACACTTACCATCGCCTGATAGATACCTGGAACCAAATGCAACCTTGATCAATCAAGGCCAGGCATCACCCTGTGGATAAAACTCAATAACAATGGATGGACCAATAAGGAGATCGAGTATGGCGCAACATGAACATGAACCAGTAATTCTCAGCGCAGCCCGAACGCCGACCGGTCGTTTTCTTGGGTCTCTGGCAAGCTTCCCTGCCCCTCGTTTGGGAGCTATCGTAGTAAAGGCCGCAGTTGAACGGGCAGGGATTAATAACCTTTCTGATATCAATGAAGTGCTAATGGGCAATGTCGTATCAGCTGGCCTTGGTCAGAATCCGGCCCGCCAATCGGCGATTTTTGCTGACTTGCCGGCCAGTGTTGGTGCAACTACCATCAACAAGGTTTGCGGGTCGGGCTTAAAAACAGTCATGTTAGCGGCACAGGCAGTTCGAGCCAGCGATGGGGATTTATTTGTAGCTGGTGGAATGGAGAATATGAGCAGGGTGCCGTACCTGGTACCTGGTCGCACAGGTGAACTGCGCTACGGTCACGCGCAATTGACGGATGCGCTGCTGCTGGATGGCCTCTGGGACCCATTTGAGAATTGGGGCATGGGGGATGCGGCTGAATTTATCGCTAAAGAGTATGATGTCACCCGCCAGGCAATGGATGAGCTTGCCCTCGCCAGCCACCAGAACGCAGTCGCGGCACAGGACTCCGGCAAGTTCGAAGCCGAGATCGTACCGGTAGAGATTGTTGGTCGGAAAGGTGTAGTGACAGTTTTTGAGGCTGATGAGACTCCCCGGCGCGATACCTCATTGGAAGCGCTCGCCAGGCTGAGACCCGTCTTTCAAAAGGATGGTAAGGTGACCGCTGGCAACGCGCCTGGATTGAACGATGGAGCTGCCGCAGTTGTTGTGTCCAGCCGGGCGAAGGCTGAGAAGTTGGGGATTCAACCCTTAGCCCGCGTGGTTGGCTATGCTCAGGCGGCTGTAGAACCTAAATATCTTTTTGATGCTCCTTCTCATGCCATCCCCATGCTGTTGGAGAAAATCGGCTGGACATTAGACCAGGTTGACCTGATAGAGCTGAACGAAGCCTTCGCAGCCCAGGTGCTTGCCAATGGCTACGCTCTGGCTGAGCAAGGTTGGGATTGGAGCAAGGTGAATGTCAACGGCGGCGGGATCGCCTTGGGACACCCGATTGGCGCCAGCGGTGCTCGGATTCTAACCACATTGATCTATGCCTTACAGGATCGAGGACTGAAGCGCGGCATTGCCACCCTTTGTTTAGGGGGTGCCGAAGCAGTGGCGATGGCCATCGAGATGTTGTAAGATTTGACCAGCTCAAAACGATCCAGAATATTTTTAAGTGATGAATCTAGACATGAAAAATCCGATGGTGTGCGACCTGATCGGCTTGGATGTGGTTCTCTTCGTGATGGAAGTGCTGCAGCGCGATCTTGGGGAAGACAAATACCGCCCGGCGCCTTTGCTGCGCAAAATGGTGGATGCTGGATACCTGGGCAGGAAGTCAGGGAAAGGATTTTATGAGTATTAATACACACAGGAAGCCATCAAGATTTGATGGCTTCCTGGCGCGCTGCGGCTTCCTTATCCACGAAGGAGGAGGCATGCCGCAGCGCTAAGTTTGGTACTATCAATCATCGGCATCACCTCCTTGTAAGTGGGATAGCAAGGAGGGGTGGTTGTTCCACCATTGTTGCATTAAGTATCACATAGTTCTATGTGAATGTCAATGTGATACTTCTAGTCTTATTAAAATAGTAAGTTCTTCTGAGCGGGAGCCTCACTATGAGCTCTTCCAATAAAGATCTGAAAAAATGGGGGCAACAATGGGTGGGTATATTTGCTGGGGCAGTTGTTGGTTGGATTTTAACGATAATATTTCCAGCTCTGGAGCACAGATTCAGCCTGATCTCAGTGGTATTGTGGTGCGCGGTTATCGGGGGAGTATTGACCAGCCTGGATAGTTTTATGCGGGCAGGTGCCGCTTTAACCCGCAGAGATAATCGAGCTCTGAATTTGGGGATCGGTTTGGGCATTCCAATCCTGTTATTGGCGGTTATCTTCCTGCTTTTCCGATAATTATTAATTGATTTTTTGTCCCTATCGAGATATAATTACATCGATAATAGAATATAACCTTCGGGGCAGGGTGAACGACCAGACTGAATTGGCTGTGGTTTGTTTCGTAAATCCCGACCGGTGGTACAGCCCACGAGCAGGTCGCATCTTCTCCAGCCAATGGAAGTGAGGTGCGCAATTGCATGATCCGGTGCAACTCCGGAGCCGACGGTATAGTCCGGATGAAAGAAGGTTTAAAGAAACTCGCCTGTATGGGCGTGGTTGCCGCGTTGCATGCCCCGAAAACTTAGCAGTTTTCGGGTTTTTTGTTGACATGGACCACTTCCCCTGTTTCTATACCCCTGCCCCAATTAGCTTCGGGGCATTTTTCTTGCCCGGGTAAATTTGAAATGGATTTGACACACTCACGGAAGATTGCACTTGAGACCAGGCGCCGTATCCGGCGGCGGAATTTCTACCTGGTGCCGATCTCGCTGGGATTGGCGCTGCTCAGCTGGCATCTATTGGCTTCGCTTGGTGGTTATCCGGCTTATATCTTGCCTGGTCCAACTCGCGTCTGGGCGCGTTTTATAAGTGCCCTCCTGGATGGACGCTTGCTTTACCATATAGCTGTTACCTTGGGTGAGGTGCTGGCTGGATTGGCCCTGGGAGTTATCGCGGCCTCGACCTTGGGATATATCCTGGCCAAATCCCAGACCATCGAACGTTTTTTGTCACCCTACATCGTCGCCAGCCAGTCGATCCCCATTGTGGCGATCGCACCGCTGTTGGTGATCTGGCTTGGCCCGGGATTATCCTCCAAAGTGCTTATTTGCGCATTGATCGTCTTCTTCCCTGTGCTGATTAATACGATCGTTGGATTGCGGTCAGTTCCTGATGAACTGCGGGATTTGATGCGCTCACTGCGAGCCACCGGTTGGCAAACATTCCAATACCTGGAAGTACCCTCTGCACTGCCGGTTTTCTTGGGCGGGTTGAGGATTGGCGCCACGTTGGCTGTGATTGGGGCAGTCGTTGGAGAATTTGTCGGAGCTGATCGCGGTCTTGGTTTTCTGATAAGCATTGGTCGCGGGCAGTTCGACACAGCCTTGGTGTTTGTAGCCGTTTTCACCCTGGTGGGAATGGCAATGGCACTGTATGGAGTGGTGGTCCTGTTTGAGGCGCGCCTGCTTTCCTGGCAGCAGCGTCCAGAGGAATCTGGTTAATTTTAAATCTAAGGAGCTTGACCAAATGTATCACTGGCGTAACAAATTCTTGTTTTTTTTGATCGTCTTAATCAGCGCGGCCTGCGCTGGATCCCAGGGTGATGCAACCAGCCAGCCGCCTGCTTCACCACAGGAATTAGATCACATCCGCTTGCCCATGGGCTTTATCCCGAATGTGCAGTATGCTCCCTTTTATGTGGCGGTTGAGAAAGGCTACTTCCGCGATAACGGCATCGAGATTGAATTCGATTATAGTTTTGAGACTGACGGGGTTATTCTGGTGGGCGCTGATGATTTGCAGTTTGCTCTGGTTTCCGGCGAGCAAGTACTTTTAGCCCGGGCTCAAGATTTGCCGGTCGTTTATGTGATGGGCTGGTGGCAGGATTACCCCGTCGGTGTGGTTGCCAAAACGGACCAGGGTATCCAATCACCAGGAGATCTGGCCGGTAAGCGAATCGGATTGCCAGGTTTGTTCGGCGCTAACTACATTGGTCTGCGCGCTTTGCTCAACGAAGCCGGTTTAGGTGAAGATGATGTCATCCTCGACTCGATCGGTTTCAACCAGGTGGAGGCGCTTGTAACCGATCAAGATCAGGCGGTGGTAATTTACGCCAACAATGAGCCGGTCCAGTTAAAGGCACAGGGGTATGATGTTGATCTGATCCGGGTCGCCGATTATGTGCAGCTGGCCTCAAATGGTTTGATCACCAATGAAGCCAGTATTGCCAGCAACCCCGATCTGGTGAGTCGCATGGTGCGAGCCATTTCTCTCGGTGTTGCCGATACAATTGCTGATCCGGACCAGGCCTTCGAGATCAGTAAAAAATATGTCGAGAATCTCGAACAGGCCGACCAGGAAGTCCAGAGAGCTGTTCTGGCAGCCACAATACCTTTCTGGCAGGCGGATCGGATCGGGTATTCAGCCCCAGAAGCGTGGGAAAACATGCACAAGATTCTGCTCAAAATAGGATTGCTGTCCGAAACATTAGATCTGAATAAAGCATATACCAATGAATTTATCGAGTAACAGACTGGCGATGGAGGTAAAGTCCAGCCACCAATCTCAGGTTGAAGGGGCAGCCCTGGTTGTACGGGATGTGAACCTGGTCTTCCCAGATGGCGATCAGGGTTTGCATGTTCTGACTGATATATCTTTCAGAGTGCAAACTGAGGAATTTGTCTGTATTCTTGGCCCCTCCGGGAGTGGGAAGAGCACCTTGCTGAGGATATTGGCTGGCCTGCTGCTCCCTACTCAGGGAGAGGTTCATTACAATGGTCACGGGCTGCAAGGATCACCTCAGGAGATCGGTTTTGTTTTTCAAAAAGCGAACCTCATGCCGTGGAGGACAGTGATAGAGAATATCACCTTACCTCTGGACTTGCAGCACATTCCCCGTTCGCTGGCTCAGCAGCAGGCGCAGGAGCTGGTGAACCTGGTCGGTTTAGACGGTTTTGAAGAGTCGCTGCCCAGAGATCTGTCGGGTGGCATGGAGCAGCGGGTTGCGATTGCGCGGGCTTTGATCCACGATCCACGCATCCTCTTGCTGGACGAGCCATTTGGCTCCCTGGATGCGCTCACTCGTGAACGTATGGGCAGCGAACTTTTGCGCATCTGGCAGGCCCGCCGGAAAACGGTGCTAATGGTCACTCATGCCATTCCTGAAGCAGTTTTCCTGGCTGACCGGGTGCTGGTGCTCAGCCCGCGACCAGGAGCGATCCGCTTGGATCTGAAAGTTGATTTACCCCGGCCAAGAGAAGAAGGCATGCGCTATACACCAGAGTTTGGTGAGATCGCCAAACGACTTAAGGCAGCTATTGGATAACTCCCTCATTTCTTGCAAGTGATCTTAAAATCTAATATTGAAAGGCATCGAATCTCTCTGTTCAATCTAAGTCGTGGTAAGATTCGGCATTAATCTATTCATCCATGGTAGGAGTTCCCCGCTTGCATAAGAAAATAATTCTCATAATCCTGATAATCCTTTTCGTTTCGATCCCCTCTGCCGGGGCACAAGAGAGTCCCAGCCTGGAGAGTTTAGCGATCGACCTTTGGCCAGAATACGATGATCCCGGTGTGCTGGTCATTTATAAGGCTGTTCTGTCACCCGAGGTGTCGCTGCCAGCGGAGATAACCCTGCGCATTCCAGTGGAAGCTGGCGCACCATTTGCAGTCGCAGTCGGACCAGATCCCAGCTCAATCGCCGATGTGGTCTACGATACGCAAGTAATGGGAGAATGGCTGGATGTCTCCTTTATTGCCACGACACCGGTTATCCAGTTCGAATATTATGATCCCAGTCTGGTAAAGGAAGACTCGTTACGCACTTTTGATTACACATGGCCCGGCGATTACGCGGTAAACGCATTGGATTTACAGATCCAGCACCCTTTGGGAGCCTCAAATGTATCCGTGACGCCGACCGCGGGTAGAGTGGTTCAAAATAGCGATGGCTTTACCTATAACATCATTGAGGTCGGCGCGCTGAGTGAGGGCTCACTTTTTGACCTGGCGGTGAGCTATCAAAAAGAAACGGATGCCCTGTCCATTGAGAGCTTAGAAATTCTACCCAGCGCGACGATCACCCCCGGAACCGGCAGCCTGTTAAATCTGGATCAGTGGTGGGTTTGGCTCTTAGGAATTCTTGGTATTGTTTTAATTGGGGGTGGTGGGTTCTGGTACTGGCGGATGGGAAGGCAAGAGACAACTTCAAGAAAACGCCGCCATCGTAAGGTACCCGGAAAGGAATCTGGAGGGGGCAGCCCGGAAAGCGCGGTCTATTGCCACCAGTGTGGGAAGCGCGCCGGCCCCAGCGATCAATTCTGCCGTTCTTGCGGTACTCGCCTGCGAACAGAGGAAAGGTAGGGATTGTCCCAAGAGTAAACTTGCCCCTCTTTTCTACCTATTCAATATGTTTCTTATCGCTCCTAGGGGGTCTTCGACCCCCGTTGACAACCAGATGCAGAACATCAAACCCTGCTCGAAGCAATCAATATCCTTCAGTATTTTTGATAGCTCTTCTTAGTTTCCGACTTACCAATACTTGATTCCATCTGAACACTGGATAAAATGAACCGGGCACTCATCCGAGTGCCCGGTTGTGATTCAGTGGGTAACGACATCAGTGATGTTTACTGTGATGTTACCGGTCGGGTCATACCCGAAACAGCCTCGCTTCCACCGATATCCTGCAGGCTGTCGTACAGGACCTGGAGCATGTACTGCCCGTTGTGGGCGAATGAGCCGGGGTCCTTGAGTGCCCAGGTGTAGTTGTAAGCCGCCCGCAGTAAGCGCGGCGTCCAGGACACGTAGCCATTGTCACGGTTGGATTCATCTAGATCAGCCACACCATTCCCATTGGTGTCGATGAACCAGTAGGGATAAGAAGCAGCATTGAATGCGATCGGTGAACCTGCTACATCAGCAGCATAGGTCTGAATGGCTGCGTAAAGTGCATCACTCACATTCATCACCTCCACCGCTACACCGGTGCTTGTGTCACCGTCACCATCGAAGTCGACGTCCGATATGCGGATATCGTGCAGTTCTTCTTCGCTCTGGATGCCGTGGCAGGTGCCGCAAGCCTCGACCTTGACCTTCAGCTCGTGGGTATCGTGGCATTCGATGCAGGCCTCGTAGCCTCGGACGTGCATGAAGCGACCGTTGTAGGTCTGGTCAGCATACTCGTAGGCACCCTGGGCTTCGGTGCCGAACAGCGTGGCGCCGGCTGCGAAGTAGTGCGGATTGCTGAATGACAGCTTGTCTGAGACTTCGTCATCACCAGCACCCGAGGATACGATCCTCGCCTCAACACCAGGTCCGGATTGGCGACCCTGGTGGCAGTTGAGGCACAGATTGGCTTCTGTATTCTCAAGTGACAGCAC
>JBEQLH010000345.1:0-2856 GCA_040326075.1 Anaerolineales bacterium | reverse complement strand
CCCCCTTCCAGTCTACCAGGGTGGGTTGCTCAAAAAACCATAAGCCACGATTGTGCAGGCAAAAATGCAGGCCAGTACCACGAAGGCAGTGGCTACGATGGCGATAATCGCTACTTTATTATCAGAACCGTTTGAGGTATACATGTCAGTATGAGTTGCTTCGGGGGTTTGTTCGCTCATTTCAATCCTCCTGCAAAAGAGAAACTTAATTTGGTGTTTTTTGTGGTTGATTTCGTTTTTATATCATCGCAAACAATATTATACTCCGGGTTCAAGGTCAAATAATCCTGTGTTCACTTGACTCGACTGCCGCTTATCGATACTTGTTGACGATTCTCACCATCTCATCGAACTGCTCTTCCATGTCCGCCACTAACTTAAATTGAGTTCGGCAGCGATCTAGATTATGATTTTCACGATGAATCTTAAAATACGTATCGCCTTGCAAATGATCGGCCAGAAAACGCATACCACATTCTAATGTCATAAGAATGGCAGAGAAAGGCATGTACTCAATTTCTGTCTCGGTTAATAAATTACCAACCGCATCCAGGTATCCATGCGTGTAATGTTCGTAAATCTCAGAATCAAACTGCACCTGGGATAGATCTTGCTCATCTTCAGCAGCGGAATTCGCCAGAGATCGGATCGCATCCCCAAAATCATATAAAGAAAGACCCGGCATCACCGTATCCAGATCAATCACACAAACCCCTGCCCCGGTTTCATTGTCGATCATTACATTATTAAATTTGGTATCGTTATGCGTTATCCGTTCAGGCAGCTCCCCTTGGGCGAGTAGATCGATCAAGACCGAAGTATCTTTCTCCCGATGTAGCACAAACTCAATTTCTGGCTCAGAGGACTTGGCCCGATTCACCTCTTCTCTTTCGACAGCCTCGATGAAATCCTGATATCGCTTGCGGGTATTATGGAAATAGGGAATAGTTTCGATCAACTTCTCGGAAGGATAATCACTCAGCAGGTTTTGAAAATTACCAAAGGCTTTAGCGGCATTGTAAACATGGTCAAGGTTTTCAACAACCTCATATGTGCGCGCATTATTGATAAAAAGATAACCCCGCCAGTAATCCCCCTGCTCAGTAAGAAAATAGCTGTTTTCCTCTACAGTGGGTATCAACGTAAGAGCCTCGCGCTGAGGATCTCCACCCGCGGTCTCAATTCTGCGACCCAAATGAGCTGTCACCGCTTCAATGTTCTTCATCATCCCTTCAGGGTTCAAGAATATATGATGGTTGATCCTTTGCAAGATATACCGCCGGGTTGACCCATTATCTTCAAAGCTCGCTATGTATGTATCATTAATATGCCCAGTGCCATAAGAAATAGCTGAGCTGAAATCTCCCTCAAATTCGAAGTGCTGAACGATTTCCTTGAAATCAGGTTTCATTCCCTTATCTCCATAGGTTTTCTGGGTAGACTCCTTGTTGGATTAGCTCCTGAACAGCATTCTTTACCCGGATTCTATCTTCCTTATAGGTAACTCCAAACCAATGTTCCTGCGTATGCAGAACTTTTACCATCGCCTTTTTTTCCTCCAGGAGTTGATTAACCACATCCGGAAGGAAGTACTCAGCATTTATTAGATTATCCTGGTAATTATTCAGAAAATGGGAGAACCGTCCACTCAACTCGTTAAACACAGATGGTGTAAACCCCCACATGTTCATCGAAACCAGGCTGTCGCCAGGGATATCAAACCACGTTTCATCATTCTCAGTATACTTGACCTCCCCATTGAATTTTTCGATTCGAGTGCGTTCGCGCACTTCTACCAAATAACCCGCATGGTCTACTGTGCATACACCACGTGCTACATGACCATGGTCCGTCAGCGTGTTCTTAAGATTATATCCCACCATACAGAAATCATAAACATCATCCTTATCTTGGGCATTTCGCAAGTATGCTCCGAGAGCCTGGAACGAAGTCCGCCCATAGAAATCGTCCGCATTGATAACTGCAAAAGGTGTACCAATCAAATGCTGACAGCTCAACACCGCATGCGCTGTACCCCAGGGCTTTTGCCTGCCTTGGGGAATCTCAATCCCCTGGGGTAAATTTCCCAGATCCTGAAACACATAGTCTATCTCGCAATGCTGACCGATGGTTTGATCAATCCTCCCCTGAAATGCCTCAGCAATTTCCTTTTTTATAACAAAAACAATTTTCCCAAATCCAGCTTGCCTGGCATCATAAATGGAATAATCGAGAATGATCTCTCCATCAGGTCCGATGGGTTCGATCTGCTTCAGTCCCCCATAGCGGCTGCCAATCCCAGCTGCCATGACAATCAGACCAGGATCAGACATTCTCTTTCCTCAGATAATCCAGAATTAGAACGTATTGATCCCTTACCAATTGATCGGGTTTGGAGCTCACTTTTGAGAACACCATCTGTGGATGAATATCAGCATAGGTTGGGGTAGCAAGAAAAAAGATCTTTTTTTGAAATGCGAAATAATTCTACCTTATGTTCCCGAGTTGGCGGGTTGGAATATTAACCTTAAATCTAAAACCTCCCCCATCAGAAAATATTAATAATTAGAATTTTTAGGTGAAGGCGTTAATAAACCGGAGAAGTTTGTCCCGACCCCCACATCGTCTTCCGCAGGTATAGTGCCAATCTTGTTACGTATCCAGCAGATTTGATTTGGTGACTCCAAATCAATTCAGTCATTTATATTCCCAACTTACCATCCAACTAAGGAAATTCCTTATAACAGTTCACCAGCCGCTAGTTCAGTTTCGATATTTTGAAAGCATTAAATTTCAGGCTCAGGAAGGTGTTCCTTCCAGGCGCGTTATCCTATCTTGGATATCTTTGGTTGTTCG
>JBEQLH010000124.1:0-8402 GCA_040326075.1 Anaerolineales bacterium | reverse complement strand
GAGCTACCTGATCGACCGCCTGCTCATCGGAAGTGTAGAAACCTGATCATCTGAGTAGGAATTTCCAATCAATAATTTAGACCGTTATACCGGTGAAATTGAAGCTGTTGAGCTTAAGTGCAGGTACACAGTTGACATGACTACCATACTCGGATTTTAGCAATCGTGTCTCCCCTCCAATTGTCTCTGCATTTGCAAGGGCCTGCACATAAGATTGAGTGAAGCGCAGGTTCTTGACCGGGTAGGCGATCTCCCCGTTTTCCACCATAAATACGCCATCGCGGGTCATTCCAGTCACGATACAGTCGCGAGGATGCACCAGGCGAGTGTACCAGAAGCGAGTGATGTACAGGCCTCGCTTCGTGGATTGAATCATATCGTCCAGACTGCTATCCCCAGGAGCCATAAACAAGTTCAGGCCGATCGGACCAATACTGCGCATGAAAGGTGGAAAATACGGCGGTAAAGCGTGCCCGGTGCTGGTTGCTCCTGCCTTGCTGGCGGTGTAGCGGTCATAAAAAGGGCTTTTTACCACACCCTTGGAAACAATGTCCACCCTCTGCTTGGGGACGCCTTCTGAGTCGAAAGGCATCGGCATACCTTGGGAATCCAGGCCGTCATCCAAGATATTTACCAAAGGACTCATTACCTGTTCTCCAAGGCGATCGTTCATCCAGGAGCGGCCATCCAATACTGTCTGGCCTCCCATGCCATACATGTTCAACATATCGAGTAGATCATCGGTCGCATAAGGATCCAGGATTACGGGGAATTCTCCCACCTCAATATTCCTGGGGTTGCTGCCATCGATCGCCTTGTGGATTGCCTCGAGACCAATGGATTCCGGATCAAGTTCAGAGACCCGCGATGCGGACGCCTGAGCTCGTCCTGAAGAATCTTCAGCCATAACCACAGTCTGGAAATCTGCCTCGGTAATTGTATGGTGGGCGAAGACATCCTGCGTATTCGAAACGGTGAGACCGTTGATGCCAGTGGTAAACGCGCCGGAAGCATTGAGCCCATTTTCGTCTGCCAGGCGACAAACAACCCCCACCTGGTCAGCGCGCTTCTCAGGAGCATACACGGCAGTCGGGAGGTCAAAACAATCGATCGACGAGAAATAAGCAGGCTTTGCTAATCCAGGATAATTCGGATCTTCCGGACTGGCTTTGGCATTGATCCTGGCGTGCGACACCAGCTCATCCAATGCGCTTGGATCATGCTGGTTTGTGGATGCCGTTCCAAGGCGTTTGCCAAGCAGCATACGCAGATAGATGGTGAGATTTTGTTCAGCAACATTCTGATGAATGGCGTTGTTGGCAAAACGGGTTAGAGCCTGTTCTTTGTAGACCAGTACAACTTCAGCTGGATCTTTACCGCAGCGCTTTAATACTTGCTGGCATAAATCTTGGGCGTGATTCTGCTCAAGCATAATATCTCCTCAGGGTGTGATCGTTAATCTGAATTCTTGTTGGTCTGCAGGGGTTCTTACTTGAGTACTCCCACAAGCACATTGCGGAAGCGCGCTGGGGCAGCACCATGCCCGGTGTGGGCGATCTGTTCTGGTTGACCCTTGCCGCAATTGGGAGTTCCATACATCTTCCAAGACTTGGTGTTTGCGATCGCATCACAGTTATTCCAGAATTCGGGGGTAATGCCGGTATAAGTAGGGTTGCGCAGCATACGTCCCAATTTACCTTTCTTGATCTCATAACCGATCTCTGTGCCGAACTGGAAGTTATAACGTTTATCATCGATCGACCATGAGCGATTGGTCTCCATGAAGATGCCGTGATCGGTGTCGGCGATCATGTCTTCGAAATCCCAGGTTCCAGCTTCCAGGCTGACGTTGGTCATGCGGATCAAAGGTGTGCGATTCCAACCAGAGGCACGCATACAACCATTGGAAACCTTTCCCAGCTGGGATGCAGTCTCGCGTGACATCAGGTAACCGACAAACATACCATCCTTGACAATCGATGTGGACTGAGCTGGAACACCCTCGTCGTCCCAGCCGAATGTACCCAATCCTAAGGGGCGTAAACTTTCAGCAGTGAGGTTGACTGCTTCGGAGCCATATTGGAAGGTGTCTAATTTCTCTGGCGTGAGGAAAGATGTGCCTGCGTACGCAGCTTCGCTGCCGAAAACCCGATCGAGTTCGATCGGATGACCGCAGGATTCGTGGACCTGTAATGCAACCTGGTCACCACCCAGGATGAGTGTTGTGGTGAGATCGCTGGGGCAAGGGTCAGCTGTGAGCAAGGCGGCAGCTTCGTTGGCAATACGCTCAGCGTTGCCAGGTAGATCCCAATCCAGTACAGCTTCCCACCCTGCAGTGACTTGCTGCCGTCCGAATGATGACGGATAAGAACGTGATTGCACTTCACCACCCCCAACGGCAATGGCCTGGATGCCGCCACCTGTTTCATAAATGGTTTGCTCGGTGAAAGCTCCCTCGCTATTAGCGAACCATTTTTGTTCTTTGATAATCGTAAAATTACTGCGCCGGACGCGAACCCCTTCCACTCGAAACATCTCGACATCCGCAGCCAGCAGGACGGCCAGCTTCTCTTCTGGGGAGAGCATGAAAGGATCAATCTGGATTGGGGTTTGGTAACTCCCCTGGCTGGCAACCGCTGGACCAAGGTCTACTTTATCTCCGTGGGCGCGGGCTGAAGCTTGGGCAATATTTATCGCTTGATCGACGATCCGCTCAACTTCCCGGGGTGATAGCTCGTGGCTGGATGCGAATCCCCAGGCGCCGTTGACCAGGGCCCGCACACCAAAGCCAGTTGACTCTGAGAAATCTGGTGGTTCTACGACACCGTTTTTAACAACCATAAACTCGGTGAGGTTGTGAACCAGGCGTACGTCAGCGTATTGAACTTTACGCAGCTGGAGGAGGTTTAGAGCGCGATTAATGATCTCTTTCAAGTGAGGCTCCTTTAATAAAGAAGAGGGCTATCCTAATAGAATGTCATCCTGAATAGAACAAAGGAATTCATAAGCAGGAATTGAGATGCTTCACTGTCCTATCGGATTCGCTCAGGATTTAATTCAGCGTGTGAAAATCTGGTTTTTAGACAGCCCCGTAAAGGTTCATTTGAAGCGCTGCTCAGTCCAGACATCCGCTTCATTATGGTAGCCTGCCTGTTCCCAGAAGCCCAATTGGTCATGAGGTAAGAACTGCAAACCACGCAGCCACTTAGCGCCTTTCCAAAAGTAGGGGGTCATTAAATCAGGCTGCTCCAGAATGTAGCCGATCACTCCGCGCAGTGGGTAGCCGTGATCGGGGGTGATCGGCTCTCCATTGAAATGTGTGGCCAGGAGAAAATTATCCTGCAGGACAACCTCTATCGGCAAATTAGCAGTGAAACCAAACTCGGCATGCTGAAGGACGTATTTCGTGGTGGGAAGTAAAGTGATTATGCCTTGATCAACCAGAGTACGCACTGAGACGCCTTCCCATTCAGTGTCGAATTTGCTCCATCGGGTTACACAATGGATGTCCATCACGATCTTCGAGCGTGGCAGCTGGTTGAACTCGTCCCAGGTCCATTGAGCTTCATCCTTCACTTCACCCCAAATGCGGAAATCCCAGGTGGCGGGGTTAAAATCCGGCACCGGTCCATAATGCAGCACTGGGAACTTTTGGGTCAGGGATTGTCCCCGGGGTAAACGTCCCTCATTCCGCAGACGGTCTTCCTCTTCTTTGCGCCTGAATATACTGTTTAGCATAATTACCTCCAAGAGGCCTGATTATATCAAACCACTCGGTGAAAAATTTTCATTCAGACGGTGAAGGACTGTCCAGGATTAATGACATGTACCTTAGCATTGGTTTCGTTTTCGACACGACTTGACCATGCATTGGGATCCTGGGCAATTACATCAAATGTATTGTAATGGATCGGGATAATATGCGCAGGTTCGAGGAGTTTAACTGCCCGCAAGGCATCATCAGGTCCCATGGTGTAGTTATCCCCAATCGGCAGCACAGCCAGGTCGATGCCCTCCTCGCCGATCAACCTCATATCTCCAAACAATCCGGTGTCACAGGCCATATAGATTTTTTTACCATCATTGGTGGTGAGTAGAAAACCAGCTGGATTTCCCCCATAAGATCCATCCGGTAAACCAGAGCCATGAATCGCTAAAGTCAATTTCAGGTATCCAAAGGGATGCTTATATCCGCCACCCAGATGCTGCCCATGAGTTTTTACACCCTTTTTCCCCAACCAATCACTAAGTTCAGCATTGGTGATCACCATCGCCCCGGTTCGCTCAGAGATGGCGACCGTATCACCGAGGTGATCCCCGTGACCATGGCTGAGCAGTATGAAGTCAGGATTAACCGCTTCTGGACTTAAAGACGCACTGGGGTTACCAGAAAGGAAGGGGTCGACCAGGATGTTGAATCCACTCGTTTCTAAAGCGAGGGCTGCATGACCGAGCCAGGTAACTTTGGTGCTCATATTCAACTCCTTGTATAAATGGTGCCTATCAAGTGGCATAAAACCAGATTGTATTGGATATATTCAGGAAAAATTGGAGACGTTAATTATTACTCAAAGACGATGTTTACATTCCCTGCTTCAGACTGATTTTTATTCTCCGGATTGGCCTCAGCAGCTTCCCGGTGAAAAGTGAAGGGAATTTGGAAAATAAAACCGAGAATGATAACCGCCTGCCCAAACAGGACTCCAAAGGCCTGCCAGGGACCATAATAGGGGATAGCCGGGGAAAGCTGGGTCCCAAAACCAAACACATCTGCCATTCCCGAGACAGCGGCGATCACAAAACCGGTGCTGACCAGACGGATGCCAATATCAGCCAGGATGGTCTTTGGGTGATTATTCCATAACCCGTTGAAACAGATATAACCGCCAACGCAAATTATCGCCAGGCCGATCAAGAAGACCGCGATCTGAACGAATCCGATCACCGGACTGCGATCCAACCCGAATAAATCCGGTACAGCCCCAATAAGAAAGATCACAAATCCAACCAGCATGAGGATCATCCCCAGCCGGATGCGAAAGTGTCCATTGGCAGCAGGTGTTGGGCTCTGATTCATATGGATGGTGGTAGGGTACTTCTCAAGAGGCGAAGCCAATTAGCTCCCATAATAGCCGTGATATTGTTTTCAGTATATCCTCTTTCAGCGAGCAGGGGAACCAATTTTTGCAAATCTGAGATGGTGTCAATCTCTGCGGGTACGGATTGCAGTCCGAAGCCGCCGTCAAAATCGGTGCCAATGCCAACGTGTTTGGCGTCTCCTGCAATCTGGCATATGTAATCAATATGATCTACCACCAGATCCAGAGAGATCGCTTCTCTCCCATCACTGGAGTCCCATTCCCAGCGGAGGAATTTGTTATAGGGAGGAATACCAACTATGCCATCCCTCTCGATCAACCCGCGCAATACCCGGTCGGAAAGAAAGCGGTTGCTCTCGGAATCTTTAAGCAGAGCCAGGGGGTTGCAGTGCGTAGCGGCCATTGATCCCGGGAATACATCCAGAGCTTGTAAGACAGCTTGCTCATCCATATGGGTTAGATCCAATGTGAAGCCGAATTCATTCATACCTTCCAAGAGAGCGAAGCCCTCAGGGGTGAGTGGACCAGGTTCGCGGGTACCTCCACAAAAACGGGTACCTGCCCAGGCTGGGCCGATCAATCGTACACCCCGCGCCCACCATTCTTCAAGTTCTGGCACCTGGCGCACACCTTCTGCACCTTCCATGAGAATCACCAGTCCGACTGGATGATTTTCATTTTCTTGTTGATCCCAGTGGGCAAGGATATCATCTAAGTCTTGCAAGGTTTGTACCAGCCGGAATTTATCTGGGTGTTCATCTGTTAACCGGTGGTAGGCGTCAAGTTGGGCGCTGTACAAGGTATGTGCCTGGTCTGAATTAGTGTATGCGATGGTCTCCCAATCACCAAGTTTGTGTCTTATTGGGGCTGCGAAAAGGGTTGCAAAGACAATCGCAACCTGACCACGCTGATAGTCAGGCCAGCCGACCAGGCTGTCTCCATTGTGTGTTGGGGTTTGGCTTCCTGCTTCCAGTCGGCGTGTTTCTTTGGCAGAGCGAGTGTAATCTCTGCCGAAGGTCAGCATATTCCAGGCTAAGTCTTGGTGTGAGTCAATGATAAGCATAATATAAAATGTCAGGTTAAAAGGACTTGCGGTGATTTGACCAGGGCTTTTGCGATCTGACGATCGACCTTCCCCATTGGATAATCGACCAGAGATGGGGGGACCACCCAGTCAAGTGTGGTGTGGAATAGGTTGCGCGGTTCGCCGCCATTCAACCTGCACAGGAAAGCGTGTAGGGTGATGCGAAAGTGAGTATAAGCATGCTGGTAAACGCCAAAAGCGTCACCAACCTCGATACCCACGCCCAGCTCTTCACAAATTTCACGCTGAAGACCGGTCACAATTTCTTCTCCGGGTTTAACCTTGCCACCCGGAAATTCCCACAATCCTCCTAGTAGTCCGCGAGGGGGACGTTGAGCGATCAGCACTTGTTCGTCTCGCTGGATGATCGCGGTGGCGACAGTATGGTGGGGGATCGGCGCTTTGCTGAGTTTGACCGGGCGTTCATCCTGCACACCGAGAGCAAATGCTTTGCAGATATCGTTCAGAGGGCATTTAGTGCATAGCGGTTGGCGCGGGGTGCATACAAGCGATCCTAGATCCATTAAAGCTTGATTGTATTCAGATGCCTGGCCGGAGGGCAGGTGGGAAGATGCCAGTTCCCATAAGATTTTCTCACCCTCTTTTGAACGGGCAGGTGTACGCAGATCAAAGACCCGGGCGAGCACCCGGCGAATATTGCCATCCAGCGTGGGCTCATCCATCCCAAAAGCGATCGAAGCGATCGCGCCAGCTGTATAATCACCGATTCCTGGCAGCTGGCGCAGGCGCGTAGCATCCTGGGGGAGTTCTCCACCATATTCCTCAAGTACGATCTGTGCTGCCTGGTGGAGATTCCGGGCTCGGGAATAATATCCCAATCCCTCCCATATAGATAGAACCTCCTGTTGAGAAGCTCCGGCTAACGATTCAAGGGTTGGGAAGTGTGCTGCCCAACGCTCGAAGTATGGGAGCACCGTTTCAACCCGCGTCTGCTGGAGCATGATCTCGGAGACCCAAATTAAGTATGGATCGGGTTCATTACGCCAAGGCAGGTAGCGAGCGTTATCCTGATACCAGTTAAGCAAACGCGTTCCCAGAGAAGTTGGCATTTAATGCATCAATCGTAATGGATGGATGATTAATCGAATGATGTTCCGGAAATTACAAGCCGGCATTAGTTATGGTTATTATCTGATCACATTTGAAAGCCGGTGCGAGCGGGGACGACTTTAAATGAAAAGTCCGTTACAAAATTAAGCAGGCGCTCTGTCAGTGTCAACCATTCCGTCGAATCCAGGAGGCTGTCCAGGTCAGGTTTGTTTCCAATCTGAGCTCCGGCGATGATCTGGGGGTGGTTTCCATACATGGTAAACCAGGCATCCGTGGGTTCCAACCCCAAGCGCTGTATCCCGGGTACCCACTCGCGCACCACAAACTCAAAATATTCCTGTTCGCGACCAGGCAAGATATCCCAAGACATAATTAACTTGACCGCCACAGTTATCCTCCACGCCTCAGTGTTTGTATTCTAGCACAACGACCCGGGATTCGCTGGGTACCGTGCTGCGAGTAACTTTTAACGAGGGGATTGGTTCAACTGTTCCGACCCCCATTTCCTTGATGAACCTGTCCAGGGGATCTAACTCCAAACTGCTTTCGGGGACCTTGTAATGCATTGGGATGACAAAGCCCGGCTCTAATAAACTGACGATCTCAGCTGCCTTGGATGCATTTAAACCACCGCCACCCCCTACTGGTACCAAGACCACGTTTACGCCACCCAGGTTTTCAATCTCTGTTTGGCCGGGAACCCTTTGCACATCCCCCAAATGCGCCACCGTTACACCGTCATAGTCGAATACGTACAGCGTGTTACGCAGTTCCTTGGTTAAACTCTTACTATTCTTGTTCGTTTGCACGCCCGTGATAAACACACCCCCAATCTCGAATTCGCCAGGGCCAGTGATAACTCGCGAGTGCCCTTTGACAGAGGTGATAAAGTTATGTCCAGGCGCGTCATGGCTGACGGTGACGATTTCACCGCGCAGCTTTAGCGGCTCGAAACCGACCGCCTTGTGGTCGTATGGGTCGGTGACAACGGTGGCCAGGCCACGTTCGGTGAGCCGAAAACAAGATAGACCATGCCAATTAATTTCCATTCAACCTCCTGAAAACTTGCCACATGATTATACATCATTGCATGGTGGAGGGTCAAAACGTATAATTACCATATGGCTTCACCCTCCATACCAACTCTA
>JBEQLH010000123.1:7301-8450 GCA_040326075.1 Anaerolineales bacterium | reverse complement strand
CGGTCGCTCGGCGATTGAAGTACTCACGGACCAACTTCCAGATCTGGTCGCCTCCTTGAAATTCAGGAAATCCATGCGCTGGAACAGCACCAATGTGGCTTTTTCACGGCCCATCCGATGGCTGTTAGCCATATTGAATGACCAGTTGGTGCCTTTTGAATTTGCAGGTATTCCTTCGGGAAAATTCACCCACGGCTTACGTTTTCTTCACCCGGAAAAGATCGAGATAAATACTCCTGAGGATTACTTTGCTGTAATCGCTGGCCAGGGCATCCTCTTGGATCCGGAAGAACGCAAAACGCACATCCAGGGTCAGGTGGAGAAATTAGCCAGCGAGATCAAAGGTACCGCAGTGGTTGAACCTGACCTGTTAGCTGAGGTCACGAACCTGGTAGAGGCGCCCTTAGGGATTCGCGGTGCCTTCGATGCAGAATATCTTGAGCTGCCCCCCGAGGTCTTGATCTCAGTCATGAAGAAACACCAGCGTTATTTCCCGGTGGAAGTAAACGGGAAGCTGGCTCCATATTTCATTGCTGTCAGCAACCGGGGAGAGAAAGACCGCTCTCAGAAGATAGACTTGATTATAGAGGGGAATGAACATGTCATTCGCGCCCGGTTTGCCGATGCGGCATTCTTCATCAGCGAGGATTTAAAAACGCCTCTGGCAGATTACCTTCCCAGGTTAGACACCCTTAGTTTCCAGGCTGACCTGGGATCAATGCTGGAAAAGACCAACCGGGTGCGGGGTATGGTTGCTGATCTTTCCTCGCAGATAGGTCTCAGCCCTGACCAGATACAGGTCGCACAGCGTGCCGCGGAGTTATGCAAAACCGACCTGGTGACCCAGATGGTGGTTGAAATGACTTCCCTGCAGGGAATAATGGGTCGTTATTATGCATTGCGGTCAGGCGAACTGGAATCCGTAGCCGAGGCTATCTTTGAGCACTACTTACCGCGCTTTGCAGGTGACAAAGTACCAGAAACTCTGCCTGGATTGGCTGTTGGCTTAGCTGATCGATTAGACACCCTGGCAGGATTGTTCGCAGTCGGCCTGGCGCCAACCGGGGCTAAAGATCCGTTTGGACAGCGGCGAGCGGCATTAGGCATGGTGGGGAATCTTATCGCCTGGGATTTGGATTTTGATTTACG
>JBEQLH010000123.1:3513-7201 GCA_040326075.1 Anaerolineales bacterium | reverse complement strand
CCATCAATCGCTTCTTTGATCAGGTGCTGGTGATGTCAGAAGACCAGCTGCAGCGCCAGAACAGGCTGGGCCTTCTGCAGCGTATTGCCGCAATGGCAGATGGCGTGGCAGATATGTCAAAGTTGGAAGGGTTTTAGGATAAGGGGATAGGGTACACCAGCTGGCTCCAAATTTTATTTGGTTCTCACCTTACAATCAGCCGCCATGCAAATAACCCGCTTTGACTTCAATGTGCATTTCCCTCAGGATATGAGACTGGTGGGTTACCGTAATTTACTTAATCCCGAATACCTGACCAAGAAATTGTGTAAAATCTTATCTTCGATCCACCATGCCGTTCCTCATCCCCAGGTTGTGAGCTCCAGGCATGCAGCTAATTTGCTGACGGATCATGGAAATCATCCATATAGGCTTTGATGGTGGGGATTGAGTTCATCTTTTCATAGAAGAAGTTATTAACGATATTGATCACAAGCTCGCGAGCGGCTTCCGCCTCTGCTGAGAGTTCATTTGTTGACTCCTGGCGGGTGAGGCTGTCTCGCAAATTTAACAGGAGGCGGACGATCTCTGTTTCCTGGTCGCCTTCTAAGGCGTCGATCACGGAAATTATCAGGTGATCTGCCTGGGATAATACATAATCCATGGAAATACTTGAACCTGGAGAGAAAGTATCATCAATCGTACGGATCAGCGACCAGACCTGGTAGAGCATAGTTGTCGGCTCGTCGAAAAGCTCGCGCAGGAAAGCCGCCTCTTCGTAGCGTCCAGTCAGGCGGAAAACGTTGTACATGCGTTTGGCAGCTTTTCCATAGTTGGGGTTCTTGGTCAGATACTTATTGACTTCTTTCTCCAGTTGGACGACATATTCGTCCAAAGCATCCGGGGAAGTATGTTTCATCAGCTTGGAGAAAATGGGTACCGATTCAGCTTCTAAATATACCTCCTGGAAATAACCATCCAGATAGTTATCCAGCGGGGTGATGCTGCCATCAGGAGCCTCCCAGGTGACATCCAGCATATTGCTGGCGTTTGCCAATTTACCCCTGACCGGATCTGCTATCACCCAATCCATCTTGCACCAGCCCGGATTGGCTGCCGCTTCCTCCCACCTGATTAATGCCTGCGTTCCATCAGGACGAAAAGCCTCGATTTTCCCATCCTGAATTTCAGGAGCGCTCCACGATATTGGTGAATCTGCTTTGATCAGGTCATCTCCCTTAACAACATCGTATGGGTAGGATCCCAACTTGACTTCGATTAGCTGGTAGGTTGGTCCCTTTAATTTATCCAGCGCTTTTTCCCGCATGATCTTGGCCAGGATCTGGCATGCCTCTTCACGGGTTTCAGCGATGATATTGACCCGTTCAAAATAGTCACAATCCCCAGGGTAAGTTTGGATCTTAGATTGTGCTGAAGAGCCGGAAAGGGCCAGGGCGGTTTCCACGACTCCCGGTTGATCCTCAAATTCAACCAGTCGTCCGATCTCCCGAAAATGAGCTAAATCCGCTGGGCTGAAATCCAACATCACGACCTTATGTCCAAAGACACCCGTCTCCAGGTCCATTGAAATTTCAGTATCAGAATCGGCCGCCATTGCTGACAACCACTGTAATGCCTCTGCCTCACTGATTTCTACCCCCAACTGGTTGGCGGATTCGATAATAGCCTTTAATTTCTCGGAAGAATCGGAAGGTTGGTTGGCTTGCATGTTTAGGTTCTCCTTGTCGAAAAAATGGAATAATTCCTACCTGGTTTACATAGATCTTTCATTATTGGCGATTGAGCCTGAATACCTGCGAAATGACTTACCTCTTAATTGGGATCCCACATACCTTTATTAAATACGCTTGTGACAGTGTTTTGTTACAGTACTATTGTTTTCTGCCTTTAGCCAACAATCGAATGAACATTTCTGCCTGGTCAATCGCGTCCTCCAGGGCATTATGGCTGATCTGGCGGCCATCTAAGATGTACTCAGAGACATTGCGCATTGCAGTCTCCTTCCAGGTTGAGCCGCTTAACCCCATGTAATAAGCCTTGATGTCAAGTGCTGAGTGACCAAACGGATTATGTCCCAGGTAGCGGTGGAAGTAATCGCTGACAAACATCCAATCGAATGGGGCGTTAAATGCCACGAAAATTGGGTGCTGACCGGCTGGAACAACTTCCTTGAGCCAGGTTTCAAATTGAGCCATGGCTTCCCCTGGCGCGGTTCCATTTTCTCTTAACGCTTCGATTGTTAATCCATGGATGGCGAATGCTTCCGGTCGCATATCGTCGTTTATTGGCTGCAGTTCGATATAGAAACTGCTCTGCGGCTGCCAGACCGTACAGGCACCGATAGAGAGCAGTGAATATTGATTGGGATTTGGTCCAGCTGTCTCAACATCGACTGAAATATATGCCTCGTCAAATGTTATTGGTTTCATGTCAAGGTCATTATAATGGCTTTCAGTAATGATAAGTAAAAATTAAAATGCTCCCGAAACTGGTCTCTCCCCCAATTGTTCATGAAAATTGATTATCGCTCAACTGGTATAATTGAACCCCGCTCAGAGCCGGTAGTATTATTGGAAATATTGAGTAAATCTGGGAAAAAGCAACCTTTACCGGCTTGGGGTGTTTGATAATTACCGTTATCGAGTCAGAGTTCAGGTTGAATGTCCACAATAGATGAGATCAAAGCCCGCTTAGATATCGTTGATGTAGTCTCGGAGTCTGTGCAGCTGCGCCGTTCCGGGAAGAACTACACCGGCTTTTGCCCCTTCCACAGCAATACTCGTACTCCAGCATTTGTTGTCTTTCCCGAGACAGGCAGCTGGCGTTGTTTTGGTCAATGTAATGAAGGAGGGGATATCTTTGGCTTTGTAATGAAGAAGGAAGGGTGGGATTTCAGCGAAGCCCTGAGGAATTTAGCTGACCGGGCGGGTGTTGAACTCAAACCATTAACCCCGCAAGATCAAGCTGCAGCTGAAGAACACGACCATCTGCGAGAATTACTTGAAGACGCGGTCACCTACTATCGCCACAACCTGCTCAATACGCCAAACGGAAAACCTGTTCTGGAATACTTGCACCGGGAACGTGGATTAAATGATGAGTTTATCGAGGCCTTCGGTCTCGGATACGCGCCTGATGCGTGGGAAGATGGGCTCAAGCACTTTACCTCAAAAGGATACAGCAGCGAAGATTTGATCGCCTGTGGGTTGCTTACTGAACGGGCAGCTGACCATGAATCTGAACCAGCGAGAATCTATGATCGCTTTCGACACCGCATCATGTTTCCGATCCGTGATGGCCGCGGGCGGATGGCTGGCTTCGGCGCCAGGATCGTTAATCCAGAACACGTACCTAAGTTTCTGAATTCTCCGCAAACTGTCTTATTTGATAAAGGCCACTTATTGTATGGTCTTGACCGGGCTCGAAAGGAAATTCGTGCTAAGGATCAGGTCGTGATCGTGGAGGGTTATCTGGACGTAATCGCACTGCACCAGGCGGGTTTTTCTAATGCTGTGTCGCCAATGGGGACTGCCCTAACTGAATATCAACTGCGGATGCTGAAACGTTTTTCTAGACGGATTGTGTTGGCTTTGGATTCGGATGCAGCGGGTGATAAAGCCACCATGCGGGGTCTGCAAGTCGCTCGCCAGGCACTTGATCGTGAACAAGATCCGGTTTTTGATGCGCG
>JBEQLH010000123.1:0-3413 GCA_040326075.1 Anaerolineales bacterium | reverse complement strand
GATGTGCCTGACTCTGTCGAACGAGAGGCTTACCGACAACGATTAGCTCGCTTGTTGAAGGTTGATGAGCGTGCCTTTCTCGAAATTTCTGCTCCCAGATCAAGGAGAGGTCGATCCAAAGTGAGACCTGTCCCTTCTACCGCAGGAGATGAAGACCCAATAAGGGCAGCTGGAACGATTCATGCAGCTCCTGAATTATTGGAATCACATTGCCTGAGTGTTCTGCTGCGCCGTCCAGATCTCGTTTATCGAGTTGATCGGGCCTTTCAAGAGAACGGTCTCAGCCGGCTTTCAATGGATGATTTCCAATCCGGTGATCATCAGATTTTATTAAGATTGATTGATGAATCATTAAAACAAGACCGGTCTGAACCGCAAATATTCGTTCAAAACAGCCTGTCATTACCCCTCATGGAACTGGTTGACCAGCTCCTCGTGCAGACCGAGGAGTTAGATCCAAATGAAGATAAAGTCTTAGAGGACCTGGTTCGCACCTTGCTTGTTCTCCGCCAACGTCGCTTGCACCAGCAAGTTGACCATTTACGCTATCTTATGGAAGAGGCTCAGCTAATTGAAGATATTCGTCTTCCTGAATACCAAAAAACAATGGTGCAATATATTACTACTCGAATTTGTCTTGATCGAGCACTGGGATTTTATACGAGTCAAATAATCCAATAATCGATGGAGGTAGCGCTTGACTCGAAAAACTGAATCACAAGAGGCACAGAGTATCATCAATTCTGGGCAGGGAAATCTGGAGCAAGACCCCCAGGATATAAAGGATGCAACCTTGCCCATGGACGTGGTCAATAAAGCGCTCTCCGAAGCAGGTTTGGAAGAAAAGGGAGAGCCTGATGATGCCACCTTGACTCAGGAAGCGAAAGACCTAAACGAAATTGCCAAAGATAAACCCAGTGAGATCCTCAAGGATCCCAGCATGGTGGTGGAGTTAAGCGATGACCCGGTCAGGTTATATCTCAAGGAGATCGGCGAGATTGATCTTCTTGATCCCAATCAAGAATTCTGGCTGGCTACCCAGATGGAGGCTGCTCGGCGAGTTGAATCACTTACCCGTCAGCATCCCCTCATCCAGAAAGGTGATTCCCTTCCGCGCGGCATATACAAAGCGCTGTATGAGGAACTGATGACCGCCTGGAAGCGGGTGGTGGAAGATGCAACCCGGCTGGGCTTTGATCTCCCAGATTTAAGATTGATCCTTGGTGAAGCTCAAATGCTCCGTCAGACGTGGGCTTCCGAATTTCCTTCTTACCTGCATGCCTATTTAAACAATGGATTGTGGGGTCAAGATCCCTTATGGGACGGGGTGGCGCGTAATGCATTCGTTGTTTTTGTTTGCCTTTACCTGATGCCTGATCCGATCGCGGATTACTTAGATGATTACCTTTCCATTCATGATGAATTACCCATAAAAGGGTCTTTTACCCGCCGTCTTAAAGATGATGAAATTTTACAAACGGAAGTGGAATTTACCCGTTATCGGGCTCAAGATGCGCACAATGCAATTATCCGGGCTAACTTGCGCCTGGTCGTTAGTGTTGCCAAGCGATATATTGGTCGGGGCAGTACTTTTCTTGATTTGATCCAGGAAGGCAATATCGGTCTCTTGAGAGCAGTGGCGAAATTTGATCCGACGCGCGGGTATAAATTCAGCACTTATGCCACCTGGTGGATTCGCCAATCTATCAGCCGGTCGATAGCAGACCAGGCCCGTACTATTCGCATCCCGGTTCACGTTTTTGAATCCATCAACCGCTTGCTGCGCGCCCAGCGTAAACTGGTTCAACAGTTAGGTCGCGATCCGAACAGCGATGAACTGGCCGTTGAAGCAGGTTTTCTAGATCCGCAAGATGCACAGGTAATCATTCGCGCCCGCTCGGAAGGGAAACAAGTTCCTCTGGATGTTCGTCGGCGTTGGATGCGGGCAGCCAATAAGGTTGGTAATATTATGCGCGCCTCAGAAGAGCCGATGTCCTTAGAAAGCCCCGTCGGTACTGAGGATAGCAGCCAACTGGGAGATTTTATCGAGGATCATGATGCGCTGGAACCGATGGATGCTGCCGCACGTGAGATGCTGCGCGAGCAGGTCAAAAATGCCTTGGCAGTTCTCTCAGATCGTGAACGGGAAGTTTTAGAAATGCGCTTTGGCTTGATCGATGGGAAGGACCATACCCTGGAAGAAGTCGGTCAGCATTTCAAAGTAACTCGTGAACGTGTGCGGCAGATTGAAGCCAAGGCGCTCAGAAAACTACGCCATCCCACTCGCAGCCGGCACCTGCGTGATTATTTTGGCTAAATGACCCCAATCCTTACTGCGACCTGGACCCTGGTAACTGGGGCTTTGGTTCTTCTCCTGCCGGGCATTGCCTGGCAGGCTTTGTTTTGGGATCCTGATCAAGACATTTTCGAACGCCTCGCAGAAGCGATTGGGGTGAGTATCTCGCTCACTGCGCTGGTGGCATTATCCTCTTATATCTTTGGTTTTCGGATTCCGTCTGCGGCACTGATTGTTATTTTCATGCTCTTTTTGCCGCTCGCAGTATGGTCAATTCGACAATATTATGAGCAATACAAGCTGGGGAAAAAAGGTTCAGCTCAGCCGGATGAACATGATCCTGATAAGAGCTCAACTGGAAAGAAAAGTATTCAGTATTATCTCCGCCAGGATAGGTTTCAATTCCTTTTCTTAACGCTGATATTCATTTTTATCTTGGTCTGGCGTTTCTATCAAATTAGGGACGTCGTTTTACCATTGTGGGTTGATTCCGTCCACCATGTTCAAATCGTGAAATTACTCCTCGAGAATGGGGGCCTTCCAGACACATTCGAGCCTTATATGCCGGTGCCGTTCTACTACCACTATGCTTTTCATGCAGTGGGGGCGGTTTACTCCTTTTTTGGGCGCTTAAGCCCAGAAAATTCAGTGCTGTATCTTGGACAGGCTCTCAATGCGGGGATCGCCCTGGCTGTTTACCGGTTGGGGAAAGCCTTATGGGGGGATTGGCGCCGGGCAGTTTTCAGTGCTGTGCTCGTCGCCTTTGTTACACACATGCCTGCATATTATGTCACCTGGGGGCGGTACACCTTGCTGGCCGGGATGCTGCTGCTTCCGCTGGCAATGGCAACCGCACTGGATATCCTCCGCAAGGGTGTCAGAGTTTCACGTTTAGCTACATTTGTGGTGCTTACAGCTGGCATCCTTTTGACTCATTATTTTGCTGCAGTTCTGTTAGCGATTTTTCTTATTCTTCTTGCTGCCCAGGCAGTTCTGCAGGACCTGTGGCAAAAAAACCGTTCAGGTTGGCGCACTTGGCTGCCATTGATTCTGGCTTCATTAACAGGCTTGCTGCTGGCAGGACCCTGGCTTTATCGTATGTGGGGATTTACTCAAG
>JBEQLH010000122.1:0-8461 GCA_040326075.1 Anaerolineales bacterium | reverse complement strand
CCGCACCATTCCGCCGCTCTCTTCCACCCCGAGCGATTCAGTGACCGAGATGGCGTAATAGTTGCCATTCCATACAAAAATATCTCGCTTCCCCAGTTCTTCCGCCACCTGCCGGGGAGAATGCCCTTTCAGGTTGAAGGCGAAGGTCGGTACGCGTTCATCTAGTCGCTCGAGGTCTCGCAACCCGTAGATCTTCACTCCGGGTGTTTCCTCCAGCACTTCCAACAAGGCGCGGCTGAGTTCGGATTCGCAGGCTTTGATTGCACCCATTGCTTGTTTCAGCCGAATTTTTCGATTTGAAGATCCGCCAGAAAATTCCTGAGCACCGAAATTCTCACCGATCCACTCGAAGTAATCCAGAGCACCCAATACGCCAGCCATGCCTTCGTGGTTTTGCGTTCCGGTCTCAAATTTCCCCGGTGGAAGGGCTGGGGCTGGGCGGACTTTGTAAGCGTTGAGCTGTTCTAACAAATCATATCGACCATAAAGAATCCCGACGTGCGGTCCAAAGAATTTATACGCTGAGCAGACCATGAAATCGCAGGCTAAATCCTGCACATCAATCGGACCATGGGGCACATAGTGGACGGCATCAACATAGACCAACGCGCTAGCAGAGTGAGCCATGCTAACAATCTCTCTCAATGGATTGATCGTGCCCAGCGCATTCGAGGCGTATCCGACTGCCAGCAGGCGCGGCTTTGTTCTTAATGCCTCTTCAAGACCTTCCAGATTGAGAGTACCATCCGCGAGGTTGAAATCTACAGTGTGCACCTGGCAGCCGCGTTCCTCAGCAGCAATGACCCAGGGGGTGAAATTGGCATCGTGATCGAGATGGGTGACGACAATAGAGTCGCCAAATTCCCAGCTGCGCGCCAGGGCTCGGCTCATTTTAAAAGTAAGCGAGGTCATGTTAGCCCCGAAAACGATCTCCTGTGCCCGGTCAGCATTGAAAAAATCTGTCACGGCCTGGCGAGATTCATTCAAGATGGCATCAGAATCAATGCTGGTTGCAAACGCGCCAGCAAGATTGGCGTTAGATTTGATCAGGTAATCGTTCATCCGGTCCAAAGCTGGTTGGGCGATTTGGGTCCCACCGGGGTTATCGAAGAAGATGGCCGGCTGTTTTAGGGCTGGAAACTGCTGGCGAATTTGATCAATATTGAGGCTCATTTATCAGGTCCTTGGATATGATTTCCGTATCAATATTACTTTAGAATTTTATCACCCCAATTGTGCTCTTTAAAGTAGCAAACGCCTGGATGAGGGGGGCATCCAGACGCTTGCCGTCAAAATAATAACATGAATAATGTTGTCTGACAAGTTAACTTTGATCACCTTGCAATCTTATTATGCTGATCAATTTTGATCGGGTCAGAAGTTCTGTGTATTGGATATGTGACACAGGTTAGGTTAAATGTCAAACGCCTGGGTGAGGGGGGCACCCAGACGTTTAACGTGCATATATTACCTGAAATTTTATTAGAAATCAAGGTTTATTTGTTGAATTAATAAGTCTCTTATATTAGGGTGAAATTTCTCAAATCTTCTCCCAAGCCCCAACCGGGACTCGAACCCGGATCTCGGCTTTAGGAGAGCCTTGCTCTATCCTTTGAGCTATTGGGGCAGGTGCAAAAATTATAGCATAAGGCTCTTTCTTCAAAAAAAACAACCCTGTGTCACATTTGCACAGGGTTGGATGGCTATCAGGTGAGAATACCGTTTATTGGGCGAGTATTAATCCAGGCTGCCTGTGGCGATCGCTTTCTTGACCTCGCCGATGGCGCTGGTGATCTGAATCTCCCGCGGGCATACCAGCGTGCAGTTGAAAATTGTGTGACAGCGATAAACACCAAATTGGTCGTTGAGGATATTTAATCGTTCGGTAGCTGCCCGGTCACGACTGTCGAAAATGAATCGATGGGCATTGACGATCGCAGCTGGTCCAACATATCGCTCGTTTACCCAGAAAGATGGACAGGAGGTCGTGCATGCTGCACATAATATGCATTTCGTGGTGTCGTCGAAGCGTTCGCGCTCCTCAGGGCTTTGCAGGCGTTCTGAGCTGGGTGGCGTTTCATCGTTGACCAGGTAAGGCATCATTGAACGGAATTGGTCAAAGAAAGGCTCCATGTCAACAATCAAATCTTTGATCACACTCAAGCCTAGCAGGGGTTCGATGGTGAGCTTCGATGAACCAAGATCCTTTACCAGGACCTTGCAGGCCAGGTAATTAACGCCATTAATGCGCAGGGCATCCGAGCCGCAAACGCCATGCGCACAGGAGCGTCTGAAAGATAAAGTGCCATCGATAAATCCCTTGACATATTCTAGGAGGTCCAGCACCCGGTCAGTGGGTTCAGCATCCACTTGATAAGTCTCGTAATGTGGTTTCCTGTCTTTTTCAGGGTTATAGCGGAAGATTTTCAGTTTTACCTGCATCAACGTTATCCCTTTTTATCAACCTTCAATTAATATACCCGTTCTTTGGGTTCGAATTTGGTGATCACCACGGGTTTGTAACGCAGCTCAATTTTGCCATCCTGCAGCCAGGCCAGGCTGTGTTTCATCCAGGTTTCATCATCACGTTTCGGGTAATCCTCACGGGCATGAGCCCCCCGGCTCTCTTTACGCTCCAATGCTGTAATCGCGGTCACCTCTGCCAGGTCGAGTAAATTCCCCAATTCCCAGGTTGCCAGGAGGTCGGTGTTGAAGATCTTACCTTTATCGTCCACTTTGACTAGCTTGAAGCGCTCCTGTAACTCCCGGATGGTCGCCACTGCGGTCGTCATGCCATCTTCTGTGCGAAATACACCAACCTGATCGTTCATGATCTTCTTCATCTCTTCCGCGATTGTCTCCGGTCTTTCATCACCTTTTGAATTCAACAATCCATCCAATTGAGCACGGCCAAAGTCGGTTGGATCCTCAGGTAGAGAAGGAAAATCAACGCCTTTAGCATATTCCGCCGCTTTCAAACCGGAATATTTTCCGAAAATCAAAATATCCAGCAGCGAATTTGTTCCAAGCCGGTTGGCGCCATGCACTGATACGCAGGCGGCCTCACCCGCGGCATAAAAACCAGGCATAACGGTGTTCTTTTCATCGATCAGCACTTCGCCAAATTTGTTGGTTGGGATGCCGCCCATGGCGTAATGGGCGGTGGGTTGGACTGGCATGGGTTGGGAAACCGGGTCCACACCCAAATAAGTCCGGCAGAAATCTACGATGTCAGGGAGTTTCGACAAGATCTCTTCTGCGGTGACGATGTATGGTGTCCCATCGGGGCGCTTGCGTCCATCACTTACGGCATATTTATTGACCGTTTCGGGGCGCACATCCAGGTACATGTACCCTTTGCCGCCAATACCCCGACCAGCCTGCATTTCCAGGAACATGGCGCGGCTGATCACATCGCGGGAAGCCAGATCTTTCACGGTTGGAGCATATTCCTCCATGAAGCGATCGCCCTTGTCATTAAGCAGTACGCCTCCCTCCCCTCGTACGCCTTCGGTGATCAAGATCCCTAAACGATAAATACCGGTGGGGTGGAATTGGAAGAACTCCATGTCTTCTGCAGGTATTCCACGGCGCAGCGTGATGGCGACTCCGTCCCCTGAATAAGCGTAGGCGTTGGAAGTAATTTCCCACACCCGGCCGTGTCCACCAGTGGCAAAGATGACCGATTTGGCGTGAAAGACATGCAGCTCACCCGAAAGCAGCTCTACTGCCACCACACCTGCTGCCTGCCCATTGACTGTGATCAAATCGATGACTTGAAATTCATCGTAGAAGTTCACGTTGTTCTTGATGCACTGCTGGTAGAGGGTCTGCAGTATCATGTGACCGGTGCGGTCTGCAGCGTAACATGCCCTGGTTACTGGCAAGCCTGTGTCGTTGTTGGTGTGCCCACCAAAAGGTCTTTGGGCGATGCGGCCCTCCGGGGTGCGGGAGAAGGGCAGACCCATATGCTCTAATTCATAGACAGTGGAAACAGCCTCTGAGCACATGAACTCAATTTCTTCTTGATCTCCCAGATAATCGCTGCCCTTCACCGTATCATAGGTGTGCCATTCGGGATGATCTTCTTCCAGATTGCCGAGTGCCGCACCAACACCTCCCTGGGCAGCGCCTGTGTGGGAGCGAGTTGGATAGAGTTTGCTGATTACAGCTGTATCAGCATTTTTTGAGGCGTATAGGGCAGCCATCAACCCCGCGCCACCTGCCCCAACTACGATAACTTCGAACTTGTGGATGTTCATATAGTGAGCCCTCGAACCCGCCTACAAACAGATATCTTGGCCAGCTTGACTGGAGCTAAGGTCGATGGAATGGCGAACCCTGCAATTATATAGCAGGACTTTTTTTGGAAAGTATGCATCCTAAAATTCACGAGAATATAATCACATAAATGGCGATAACCAATGCAAAGATCCACAGCAAGAAGATAAATCCACGCATGAATGGTCGCACAATTGATTGACCGGTATAATCCTCTATGACCACCCGCAGACCGTTAAAACCATGCGTGACCCCGAAAAAGACGATCAGTATCTGCATCACTTGCCAGAAGGCATTCGCCCAACCAAGGGTTACATCAGGGATATTGCTGTTGATGACATGGTTGGGATTAGGGAAAAAAGTCCAGCGCATCAATGTTGGCAGGTCTACCTGTGTCCTGGCCCCTAAAGCGAGGGCACTGATTACACCAATAATCGCCAGAAGGATTAAGGCTAAACCCGAAATTCGGGTGAAAATCCACATTATGTATTCAAAGGAAAGGCCGGGCTTAACTGTTCGAGAACTCATCATTGGGACCCTCCTGGCTAATAACTACCAGCGATGGACCGCTGGATGAGGATGAATACTGTGAGACCGTAAACGGGTATGAAAATCAACCACTGCAGCCATAAAGCTTCACGCTGGAATACCTGGAATTTTGGCCAGATGTCTAAGATGATGATGCGCATTCCGTTCAGCCCATGGAACATCACGATGAAGGTTACAATTATTTGGAAGACCCACGATTCATAAATAATGTTGATATTGGTAGCAAAATCGCTTCCGGTTTGCTGCATGAAGAATGAAGCAAAGACATGGGTACCAACAAATAGCAGCATCGCCAGTCCACTAACCCGATGGAGAATCCAGGCCCACATAGGTCCACCACCCCGGTATTTGAGCCCGGCGAAGAACCCGACTCTACGGTTGAGTCCCATCTGTTGCCTCCTATAACGTTGCACCTTTGGTAAAATTCTATCTTATATTCTCAATAAGTATTATTGCATTCGGACCTGCCATCGGAAAAGTGACAATTATCATGGTTTATTAGTTTCAGATATCCTTATAATTCATGGGGTTTTCATCTAAAATTAGTCTGGAAAATTATCGTTATCTATTTTGGAGAAATAATATGGCTGATTCACATGAGGTCCAACGCCGGGATTTTGTCAACATCGTCGTGGTTGGGCTTGGAACCGTGATTGGCCTTGTGATTGGTATTCCAGCTATTGCTTACCTGTTAGCACCTGCCATAAAAGTTCAGCGGGAGGAAGCCTGGATACCACTTGGCCCGCTTGATGCATATCCCCTTGATCACCCAACATTATTTTCTTATACCCGCACAAAAATAAACGGCTGGGAAAAAACTGTAAACAGCTTTGGAGTTTACGTCTGGCGTTACGGAGAGGGAGAGTCGGACCTCAAGGTTTACTCGAACATGTGCACTCATTTGAGTTGCCGGGTAACCTGGACAGAAGACATTAATGTATACTTCTGCCCCTGCCACGATGGTCGTTTTGACAAGCAAGGGGAGGTCGTTGCCGGCCCACCACCTGAACCTCTTTATGAATTTGAGACAAAAGTCGAAGAGGGGATTTTGTCAATCAAGCACCTGGAAGTGTGAAAATGACGGAAAAAGTGATCACCTGGTTGGATGAGCGATTAGGCATCTCGGGAATCTATGATCTTGTGTTCGATCGCAAGGTTCCCAAGGTGAATTGGTGGTTTACCTTAGGCAGTGCCAGCCTTTTCTTGTTTGTGATCCAGGGAGTAACCGGCGTTTTCCTGTCGGTTTATTACGTCCCGTCCCCAGATAAAGCTTACGACAGCGTCCAGTACATCATGAACGGGGTTACTTTCGGCTGGCTGATCCGTGGGATTCACCATTGGGGCGCTACCCTGATGGTGATTATTGTTTTTATCCATATGCTGCGCACCTTTTTTATGGGTGCATATAAATTTCCCCGGGAGATCACCTGGTTGACAGGTGTAATATTGTTATTCGCAACCCTGGGGATGGGCTTTACGGGTTATCTCCTGCCGTGGAACCAGCGAGCCTTTTGGGCAACGACCGTTGGCACTGCAATAGCTGGTACTGTACCGCTGATTGGTGATTTCATCCTGCGTGTTCTGCGGGGTGGTAGCGATCTGAGTGGTGTTACACTGGCGCGATTCTTCTCTGTGCACATCTGGTTTCTGCCAGCTGTGATCATCGCCCTGATAAGCGTCCATATGTACCTGGTAATTCGGCTTGGCATCTCAAGTATGCCCAAAGAAGGTGAGGTTGAAAATCCGGGAGAAAAAGGTTGAACGAAGAACAAAAGCAGGCCTATCTGGAAGAATATAAACAGGAAAAAGAAAAGGGGGTTAAGTTTTACCCGGATATTATTTACAAAGATCTTGTCGTCTCTTTTGGGATTTTTTTGTTGTTGGTCGGTCTGGCTATTTTTGTTGGTGTTGCCGCGGAACCACCGGCGGACCCGAGCGATAGTGCTTATATTCCCCGACCGGAATGGTACTTCTTGTTCCTTTTTCAAATGTTGAAATATTTTCCGGGCCAGATCGAGTGGGTTGGGACCGTGGTCATCCCCACCGTTGGTGTCCTGGCTCTGTTTCTGCTCCCTTTTTACGATCGCAGCCCATTTCGTCACTGGAAAAAGCGTAAATTGGCTGCGGCCATCATGGGCCTGGTCGTGGTTGGGATTGTGGCTCTAACCATTGTGGCTGCTGTGACGACCCCACCTCAAGAAGAAACTGCCTTGGCGACAACCATCACTGAAAAAATCGTCCTCGGGCAGGATGTATATTCGATCCATTGCGTTGAATGCCATGGGGCTGAAGGAGAGGGCGGCGAGATCATCGGCGTGGAAGGTCTGGAAGGTGTCGTTGTCAAGGCGATCAGCAGCCAGGATGAAATGTACACCCGTTCCGATGATACTTTTTATGCCATCGTCGATTACGGTCAACCCGACCTGGGTATGCCTCCCAATGGATTAGGATATGGTGGGGAGTTATCACGCGGCGAGATTGATGCCATGGTCACATTTATGCGCTACACCTGGGATGATCGGGTGGAGATTCCGGTAGAGGCTGCGCAGGCGGGAGCAATTCCAGAGCTGGCGCCTGGTGAAGTTCCTTCCTATGATGTGCATATTGAACCGATTATCAAACGGTTCTGCGTTTCGTGTCACCGCCCTGGCAAGAAGAACAACAATTACTTAATGCGCTCTTTCGAGGAAACCATGAAGACCGGGGATCACGTTCCCAATGTTATTCCGGGAGATCTTAATTCGAATAATATCTTAATGATCAATCGCCAGGAGATTGAAGCCGGTGGTCCAATGCCGCCCACCCGAGCGCTTAAACCAGAGTTGATCGAAATATTTGAGAAGTGGGTTGAAGGTGGAGCACCTCAAACCGCTGAAGAAGCGGCAGCTCTATCAGCCACCGAAACTCCACAAATCCCGCCGGGAAATGAGACTCCAGTCTCTCCACTGGCAATACCTGAGGAGACCGAGATACCAACCCCGACACCGTAGCTTCATCGTTCCAGACATTGGCGCAACATCGACCTTTACATCGCCGCCTCATCGCAGCTGCAATTAGGTTGTTTTCATCGGATGATTACAATCCCCAAAGACAATCCAATTGCTTTCATCACTGCCTCAACAACACCTGCATTGCCGATACATTGAGCCTGGGTTGAGATCAGTCCCTCAGATTGCAACGTAAGAGCCTCCCAGAAATGGGAGGCTCTTCAAATTAATCTTAAATACAAGCCAGCTCAATGGAGGTGGTATGATCTGCAAGGATTTATTTATCTATTCTTGTCTTAAAGCATTTGCCATGTTGTTGTCAAGCATCCCGGATCAATGGAAATCACTATCCATGGAAGAGTCCCCTAAATGATATTATTCGCTATTCGAATCATCATATATTCCATCCTTCCTCTGCTTATGGCGGGTACTGTTATTCTGATTGATAGGACTGCATCGACACGAGAGCGTAGGCTTGAAGTGTTTCTCATTTTTCTATTTGCTTTGGGTGTTGCTGGAAGCGGAATCGGCGGCTTTTTTGGACATTTATTTCTATCCGATCAGGTCGCGGAATCTATTGGCTGGTCGATCGGGAGTCCTTTTCAGCTCGAGATGGGTTTCGCGAATTTGGCTCTTGGGGTGCT
>JBEQLH010000121.1:2262-8480 GCA_040326075.1 Anaerolineales bacterium | reverse complement strand
AAGAGGACGGGGATTGAAAAGAAGATAATCAGCATTAATGGCGTGAAGAAGCGGACAATGACCAGGTAAACAACCAGTATATACTGCAGAAATATCATCCCCAACGCTATGTAACGAGAAAATTTTTCACCCAAAATGACAGGTAGAGTGTGGATGTTCTTCTCCTTATCCATGTTGAATTTATCAATATGCTTGCCGAAGATGACACCAGTGACACCCAGGGCATATGGGAGACTGGCGATGATCACAGTCCAATCCCAAGTTCCGGCGATCACATAATATCCACCCCCAATCATCAATGGACCCCAAACAATCAATACTGCTATCTCTCCCAGCCCAATATATTTTAACGGCCAGGTGTAGAATAGAACAAAGAAAGCTCCCAAAGCGACCAGTATTAAGGTCAATCCCCCTTGTAATAACACCAGCGCCAAACCAGCCAGCAATGCGATTGTTCCAGAAACAGCTGCATAAGTCAGCAGCTGGCGCGTGGTCATCAGACCATGGACCAGAACCTGAGGTCCATATTGAGACCGGTAATAATTATCCTGGTCTACACCTTTTTTGTAGTCGATATAGTCATTCAACAAATTATTCGTCGCATGGGCCATGATTAAGCCGATTGTCAGCAGCAACCATCTTCCAAGATTAAATTCTCCAGCCTGGAAAGCGAGAATTCCAGCGATTGCGGCTGAGATAAAGGTCATAATCAACACAGCTGCCCGCGTAGATATCAACCACTTGGATATCACATCCAACCCCTGCCACTCTTCAGAACTGATTCGCGGAATTACCTGTAAGGCTTTTCGCCACATTGTCACATTCATATTGATAAATTCTCCAAATTTATGGTGAGATATTTCTTATCGAGTTAATGCTTGTTGCAAAAACCAATAATTAACTTGTTCACAACAAATAACTGTTGGTGATTCTACTACGTCAATCACGGAAATGAAGCCAAAAAGAAATCATTTATAGTTCATTAATCACATCACTTATTGCCTGACAGACGTATTCTACCTGATCCTCAGTCATTATGCTTGAGAACGGGATCGCCAAACTGCGCTGGCCCAGATCTTCAGTGATCGGGTAATCCCCGGATTGGTATGCAAAACGGGAAACCATGTAAGGCTGCAGGTGGATGGGTATGAAATAGGGACGGGCTGGGACACCGCGCTTGCTCAACCTTTCAGCTACAACATCTCGGTTTATGTCGCCCGAAAAGCGGATGACATATACAAACCAACTCATGCGAGTTGTATAAGGAGCAATAAAGGGTACTTCAATCCCGGGTAAATTCACCAACCTTTCTGAATACCAGGATGCGACCTGATCTCGTTTTTGGATCATCTCATCCAGGCGAGTTGTTTGTACCTCTCCCAGCGCGGCGCTCATTTCATCTAACCGGTAATTGTAGCCCAAGAGCTGATGCTGCAGCCAGGTATCACCAGGTGCCCGACCCTGGTTCCTCAAGGATCGCATCAAATCTGCAGCCTGGTCCTCATTGGTGACGATCACGCCTCCCTCTCCGGTAGTCATCTGTTTATTAGGATAAAAAGCAAATACGCCGTAATCTCCAATCGTACCTGCATTTCGACCTTTGTATTCAGCTCCCAAGGCCTCGCATGAATCTTCAATCACCTTCAATCCATACTCGTCAGCAACCCCACAGATGGGATCCATATCGGCTGGTTGACCAAATACATCGACTGGTAGGATACCCTTCACCTTGGTTATTTCCTCAGCACCTTTGCGCGGGAGCCACCTGTCTCCTGCTGCTCCACCTGTCGTCAGGTCCTTTACTGCCTCTGCTACCAAGTCTGTGTCTATATTGCCAGTCATTGGATCAATATCGATGAAAATTGGTACAGCTTGCTCGAACAAGAGCACATTACTGGAAGCGACGAAAGAAAATGGTGTGGTGATCACCAGATCACCGGGACCGATATCCGCAGCTCGTACACACAGGTGCAATCCCGCAGTACCAGAATTTACGCTGATGGCGTGTTTGATACCTGAATACTCCTGGATGGCAGTTTCAAAAGCGACAGTTCTTGAACCCATGCTCAGGTTCGTGGTTTGCAATACATCAGCGACTGCCTGGCGTTCGGCATCTGTTATATCCGGAGAGGACATCGGAATCTGGGGGTGATTATCCACGCAATACTCCTGGGAAGATCTGAGGGGATGGGTTTATATTTCAGAAATCGAATTTACAATAATTATTCTGGCCAAATCATCCCGGCTCTGACGATACTATTTTCCGGCACATCTTCCTTGACCACAGCACTGTTTCCGATACGGGTGTTATCTCCAATTATGACCCCCAAATTGACTGTGACACCCATACCAACCAGTGAACCTTTACCAATATTAACCCCACCGGCTAATATGGCGCCAGGGGAAATATTGGCAAAGTCATCAACAAAACAATCATGAGAGACGATCGCCCCCGTGTTGATGATCGCGCCAAAACCGAGGTGTGCATCGCTCCCTACATAGGCGTGAGGGAATACCTGCGCTCCAGACGAGGTTATTGAGCTGGGTTCAACCACTGCCGAAGGATGAATGACTATTGGGCACACAAATCCGTGCTCCGCGAGCAGTTGGAATACTTTGATGCGGCTGGTAATATCACCAATCCCTCCAACTGCGTTAATTGCCTGCCGGACTCCTTGAGCATGCAATTCCGGTAGTATTTCGCTGCCCCCTAAGACTGGCACTCCCATCACTGCTTGGTCTCGGTTCAATCCATCATCGACAATGCCATGCAGACGATAGATTCTCAAGGAACGAACTAAATCGATCACAGATTTTCCATGTCCCCCGCCACCATAAACGATGAGCGCGGTGGGATCGAACTCCGATTTGAGGACATCAAGCCGGGCAGGTTTGGAAATCATCTTTCGAACCATGCTTTCAGTAATAATCGGACCGACCGGTAATTTTGTTAGATCAAGCTGATTCAGCTGGGCAAGTTTTAACGCCGGCTGAGAAATGCGTAAACCGGCAGGAAGATCTGATTGATCTAGGAGGGCATGATCCATATCTCTGCCAGGATCCCCTGGGATTTGTACTTCTTCAGGTTTCCAATCCTCTGAGCTTGCCAGGTAGCATAATGGAGCCCCAGCTTGTGCTGTGTCACCTTCTGAAAATTGGAGTGAAATAATGAATCCGCCCACCTCGGCGATGACTTCGGCGGTCGATTTTGTCGTCTCCAGTGTGCAGAGAAGTTCACCTTGTTCGACGAATTGTCCTTCCTGGATCACTAAGGAGACAATCCTGGCTTCAGGCTCGTTCGGATTTAACAAAGGGATACTTACGAGGGTGGCAGAAGGTTCCATAAATAATCTTATCGTATGACAAAAGTTATCAAAGCCATTATTTATACCATCTTTTTTACTGCCTGGATGATGTCCTCAACACCAGGTAAGACTGCCTTTTCTAAAGGACCGGAGGCGGGAATGGGGACATCTTTGCCTGCTACGCGGGCTGCAGCGAATAATTCTGGACCCAGACTTTCGACAGTGCGAGCGATAATCTCAGCTCCCCACCCCATTGTATAAGTCCCTTCCTCGACGACCAGCAACCGGTGAGTCAGTCCTACCGATTTTAAAATGGGATTGATCTCAAATGGAGAAAGGTGGGTCAATACAACCAGATCGGTGAAAATCTCATCCTGGTAGGCAAGTTGTAACACTGCCTGGCGGCAAAGATCTGCCATATATCCATACGCTGCTAGTGTCACAGACGGGTTGGGTGCACCACACAAGGTGAGATGGTAGGCAGGCGCGTAAATTCCTTCTGGAAGCTCGGCATTGATCTGCGGATGAGGATAGTGTTTTGTAATATTAAATTCGACCAAATCTTTAATACCCAAAACTGGCTGCGAATAGAGTAATTTATTCTCAATAAAAAGAACTGGATCATCCTCTTCAAATATCGCCTGTCTTAAAAGTTGTCCAGGATCACCCAGTGTGCAAGGAGCCAGGACATGTATGCCGGGTGTGCCCATGAACAGCTTCTCAAGCGTTTGGCTGTGAGTCGGTCCATACCCCCTCCGTCCACCCATGGGTGTCCGAATAACCAGCGGGACGTGAACTTGTTCGTTATACATATAACGAAATTTAGCCACATGGTTGATCACCTGATCGGCGATCAGGGTGATGAAATCACCGAACATGATCTCCACTACTGGTCGTAATCCACGCAGTGCCATCCCTGCAGCAACCCCAAGAAACCCCGCTTCGGATACTGGCGTGGTTATGGTGCGATCTGGGAAAGCAGTGGATAATCCACGGGTGACTTTAAATGCCCCACCATAGGGATCTAAGACATCCTCCCCTAAGATGTACACGCGTTCATCAGATTCCAGAGCGGTGTGTAAAGCTTTACTGAGCGATTCCAGAACGGTTGGCATGATAAATCTGGTGAGATTGATTACCTATTGTGTCGTCTTGTGATGAGTATTTAGTTTAGTCATGTGGGAGTGGGTCTGATAATGCATCCTGGAAAGCCTGGGCTACTTGGTTGGAAACTTCATCTTCGACGGTTTTGATTTCATCAGAATTAATTCGTTTAGCATGGATCAAAAGTGGATCGCAAGTTTTTTGTATTTTAAGCATTTCCTCTCTGGAACGAGTGTCATCACCTTTTGAATGCGGTCCAAAGCGGTGTGTGTTGAGGATTAGTGCCTGTGGGGAAGCGTTTTTTCTCACCTCAGCTAATGCCTGGTTCGCAGCTGAATGGATCACCACCACATCGCTGGTATCCAGCTGTATTGCATGGATGCCGAAGGCTGTAAATCGGCTGAGGACATCACCTGCCAGGTTCAGATCAATGGGGGTAGTCTGGGCTATGCGGTTGTTCTCAAGGATAAACAGGATCGGTGCGGCCCATAAGGATGCCAGGTTCAGGGCTTCATACAGGACGCCCTCTCCGAGGGCGCCATCTCCAAAGAATGCGATTACGATTGCGTCATTATCTTTAAATTTTTCCGCCAGAGCCATGCCAGTAGCTATTGGCGCAGTACCCCCAAGGACTCCGTTCGAGTAGAAATTCTGCCAATGGAGATGTTGAGAGCCGCCCCGTCCACCACACACACCGCTGGCTTTACCCATCAGCTCGGCGAAAAGACTGTGCATATTTCCACCATAAGCAAGAAAATGACCATGGCTGCGGTGGTTGCTGACAACAATATCATCTGAATTCAGGTTGCTGAGCACGCCAACTGCATTTGCTTCCTGGCCTAGATAGGTATGCGTTGTGCCAAAGAAGCGACCTCGAGAAAATTCTTCCAGGACGGTTTCTTCGAAGCGACGAATCCGCAGCATTGACCGGTATAGGGTTAGAAAATGGGCTTTCTGGGCCTGGTCAGGATCAATCAGGTTCTTAATTGGCATGTAAAGCTAATTCCTGTAAGTTCAAGAGTCAATTGTCCAATACATCATTGATTTGCTTATGGCTTTCAATTTCGGTTCCCATGAACTCTCCAGCTGAGATGTGACCTGGTTGGTTGATCCCTTCCCTGAGCAGGACCTTCCAAAATGTTAACCCTAAGATCTTCATATCAAGCCAGAAGGTCCAATGGTCAACATACCAGACATCATAGCGGAATTTATCCTCCCATGTTATGGTATTGCGACCATTGATTTGAGCCCAACCGGTAATTCCAGGCAGGACCTCGTGCCGGCGGATCTGTTGGGGAGTATACCTGTCTAGATACTGCATCAAAAGAGGGCGAGGACCAACCAGACTCATATCACCCCTGGCCACATTTAATAGTTCAGGGAGTTCATCAAGACTTGAAGCCCGTAAAAATCGACCTAACCAGGTTAATCGTTCAGCATCCGGCAGCAATATGCCTTGCGAATCGAATTCATCAGCCATCGTCCTAAATTTAAAAATGAAAAAAGGTTTACTTGTATACCCCGGACGCTGTTGGCGAAACAGAACCGGCTGTCCATAGACCAATAATACGGCGATGGAAATTAATATGAGCAGAGGGGAGAGCAGGATTAAGCCGATCAAAGATACCACTAGATCGAACATTCTTTTTACAAATGGGATACCTTTCGGGAGGAACGCCATCCGTGCTAAATGTTTTGAATGATGTTGCTGTACATATTGCCAATCGCCGGACCAAAAAGGTAGATCACAATAATCACAATAATGGCTACCAGGACGATTATTAATGCGTATTCTAATAAGCTCTGCCC
>JBEQLH010000121.1:0-2162 GCA_040326075.1 Anaerolineales bacterium | reverse complement strand
TACACTCACTGTGAATCATTACATCAGCCAAGGAGAAGTTCGGTTCCTCGGCTGATGTATTTTTCGTTCGAGCTTGTGTTGGTGAAGGTGTTAGAAATACTGAGACTCCACTCCAAGCGGGATTGAGGCAGTCAGATAGGCCTGGTCAAGCTCTTCCATGATCTCATTTTTGCGTATGGATATGTATTTTTCCAATTGGTGAGCCTGTTCAACCTTTGGATAAAGACGGATACCCAATCGCACAATCGACCTGGCCACTTTCAATTGATAATGGATTGCGCCCCCCAATTTTATCCACTTGTGAGCAGGGGAAGTTTCGAAATCTGTCCGCACACAGGAATTTGGTTCGAACTCCAACTCGCAATCATCAGAGCTACCTACCAATAATCCCATTCCATTGATCGATAAATCCAGCATGGATGCTCGAATATCCATGCTTTGATAACGTAAAGAAACATAAGTTGGATCTTTTGGCTGAACCCTCTCGTACTGACGCTCTTTCCATTCACTCTCCAGGTATGAGAAATCAGACAGAGAAAACATGCCTCTGCTGAGAGATAGATCCTTTACCTGAGCCTTAACCGGACTTGAGAATGATGGATTGTGTAAATGGACCCAACCTTCTAAGGCGGCACAAATATCACTGTCAAGCGCCTGAAACACAACACGATCCAGGTTGACGAAGTCTGGTTTGATTTCCTGGCTAATGATGATCCCTCGATATGCTTTGGTCACTATCAGAGAGGATTTCTGCCTGGTAAGAGAATCGAAAATTGCTAGAATTTCATCTTGGGTTGTTCGTTCTGGGATCATATCGCATCCCTCCAAATTATCCCCCGTTGGCCAATCAAAGTAATTGGTTGACCAGCCTACCAATATGGACCTATCTTATCTAAGACTCAAGAAGATACTCCATGATTATGAAAATAGTTCACTGATATAGATGCAATTATTGTGCCATATTATTAGTATTTCCTTGAAACCACACATTAAATTCTTGATCCTATCTTCAAAATGGTGTAAGGTTAATGGTAATTCAAGTCCATATCATTAGTGGGGTCTTTGTACAGGTGATTATCATTACTGGTGCTTAAAATCAATGCATAAATAAATACCATTTGTAATATTTAATCGCGGAGAGCTTGTGATGAAGCAGAAGGTCACTCGAAGAAATGTGCTTCGGATCCTCACCTTCTTTTTTGTGTTCAGTTCATTGATCGCTTTTTCAATCTTGCCCTCAACAGTTGCATGGAAAAACATCTATTTACCGCTGATCAGTCGTTTATGGCCAGGGGAACCAGATTTTCGAAGCCTATTGTTGATAACTGAGATCATGTATGACCCGATTGGTCATGAACCAGGTCATGAATGGATTGAATTGTACAACCGGGGTTATGAATCGATAAGTCTAGCTAACCATAGAATTGGGGATAGCGAGACAGCTGGAGATTTGGAAGGGATGTACTATTTTCCGAAAGGAACAATAATAATTCCTGGTCAGGTGATCATTATTGCCAATCAAGCCTCATTATTCTCCCAAAATTATAGATTTGCACCGGATTTCGAGTTTACAGACAGCCAGGAATCAGTTCCAAATATGGTGAAGGATAAATCTTGGGCGAGTGGAAACGTCAATTTAAACAACGGTGGGGATGAAATATTGTTGATAGATCAGGAAGGTGTCTTGCTGGATGTGATCTCTTGGGGTGATTCCACCCATGCGTTTTCTCCGTCAATCCCCCTGGTTGGTGAGGGACACTCACTCGAAAGAAAACCTGCAGATTATGATGGTAACCAGGCTGTGGATTGGTCGGATCAAAGCGAACCCCAGCCGGGCAAGGTCGACCTGATATCACCAACCCCGACTGCAACCATAACAGCGACATACCCCTCACCGTCATGTGAAAACGCAGCAATATCAATCTCCGAGGTGATGTACGATGCGGGAGGAGTACCTGATCCAAGAGGTGAATGGTTTGAATTGTTCAATTGGGGAGATATCAGCATCGACTTAGGCTGCCTAATCATTGGAGATGAAGAAATGGTTGGTGGGGGAGAGGGCATGATGGCATTCCCACTAGGATCAACTATTTTGCCTGGAGAAGTTGCAGTCATTGCTAATCAGTCCGAGATTTTTTATTCGATCTTCGGTTTCAATCCCA
>JBEQLH010000344.1:0-2917 GCA_040326075.1 Anaerolineales bacterium | reverse complement strand
TATAGAAAACTACTCGGGAAAGATCGTCAGGTCCGCTGGATCTGATTGAGAAGGTGCCCTGGACCTTGCCAGTACCGGAGGAGTATCCCCAATCTCTTTTCAATCGGATTTGCAGCTGCTCTTCCTGTAATCTATTCCGGGGGTCCCTGCTGAGCAGCAGGATAATAAGTAACAATGCATTTGCTGCCGCGAAAGTGATGCGTTTCATATTTTATTTCCACCTAGTGATGATCGTCTCACGCTGGAACAGGCGTACAGACAAGAAAACCAAGACCGCATCAACCAATCCCAGTAATAGCACGCTGACCAGCATGAAATTGATATTGAGGGTAATGATGCCTGACATCTGTCCGAAAAACGCTGCCAGGACTGGTAAGATGATGATCATCGATACCTGTTCAGCGATCCGCGGATCGTTGACCCGTGAGGAGACAATGATACTGAAGGAGACTGCCGATAACGCCATCAGCGGACCAATGATGAAAATGGCGATTAACCAACGACCATCCAGGAAGCTGGCGATAATATCCGGGTTGGAGATGATGATCCAGCTGCCCAGGATGAAGATGCTGAATCCGATCCAGGTGGCTGCCAGGGCCGGAATGATGGCTGCCAGACTTTTTCCAATCAGCAGCTCAGCGGTGGTAATTGGGGTCGCTAACAATGGCTCCAGGCTGCGGTTAACTTTTTCACCTACGATCGAATAAGAAGAGATTGAAGCTGGAATAGCTAAGGGAATGATCATGAACATGATCATAAACTGGCTGACGATAAAGACCTGGAAACACTCTCCACCGCTGACACCGGAAGAACAGAGAGCATTAAATTCACCTGGCATATCTCCCATGTCGCTGGTGAAGTCACCGCTCGTTGATGTAAAATAAATAATTCCCAAGGGGATGGCAGTCAGTATCAGCGGTAGGAAAGCGACGGTAAAAAGCACCATTTTATTTTTAAATACTTCAGACCATTCTTTGCGGATAATGGTTTGGATTTTCTTCATTGTTGTCCTATTGCAGCGTCAATATGGATATAGGTAGTTATCAGAACCTCATCTCTCGAATTGGAAGAGATTGGGACTGCTAGTGTACCTGAACAAAATTTCAAGCATTCTTGACCAGCTGTAGATATACATCTTCAAGTGAGCGCCGAAGTTCGCCGACAAACTGCACATCTGCCCCCTCGCTTATTAGGAAGCGGATGATATCAGGATTATGAGTCTCCGGATCCTCAATTGTGGTCACGATCTTTTGGTCGATCAGCTGGGCTTCTGTGACATGCGGGTGCTCTTTCAACTTTTCAACCAGTGCCTCATCGGCCTGCTGAAGGTGAAAGACCACTTTACGTCCAAATACCTGCCGGCGTAAATTAGTGGGGGAATCCAAGACCAGTAGCTGTGTTTTAAATACGCCGATGCGGTCGCATAAACGATCTGCCTCATCAAGGTTATGGGTGCAGATAAAAATGGTTCGTCCTTCCTGCTTAATTTCGAGAATGAATTCGCGCACCAGACGGGAGGCCTCCGGATCGAGTGCGGCAGTCGGTTCATCCAGGAATAGTGTGCGCGGTTCGTGCAGCAGAGACCTGGCTATAGCCAGCTTCTGCTTCATGCCTTTGGAGAAGGTTGCGGCTACATCCAGCCTGCGTTCCCACAATCCCAGAAAGCGCAGGTATTTTTCTACCTGCCCCTTGATATCCTCGACTTCATATAAGCTGGCATAAATCTCCAGGTTGCGTTCGGCGCTCAAGTTATCATACAAACCCGGGGTTTCAGTCAGCAAACCAACGCTGCGCCGGATGTCAATATCCTGCTCACCGACAATGTAGCCATTAACTGAGGCACTCCCATTGGTGGGCTTGATCAGGCTGGTAAGCATGCGTATAGTGGTCGTCTTCCCGGCGCCATTTGGCCCGAGAAACCCGAATACTTCTCCTTCGGGGATATCCAGGGTCAGATTTTTGACAGCAGTGATCTGGTCGAATTTCTTTGTCAGGTTTTGGGTTGTGATCATAGTTTAATCAGTGTAGCGAGTTCCTTCGATATTCTCAAGGTTTTCTTCGATGGGGGGTAAATCAACCTGCGGAATTAAAATTTGGTTTTCCAGATCCTCTACCTGGGTATTTTCGGGTGGTTCGGGCTGCCGAAGGGCGAAAATAATGCCGATGCTTACCAAACCAAAGATGGCGACAATACCTTCCGTTGCATATATCCCCCAATTGCTGATACTGATTACCACGAATGCGTCAAGCAAGGTGTGCCATGCGATGGCGAACCACAACCAGCGGCTTTGTCCGCGGATGAATACCTGCAGTACGAGGATCGTAAGGGCAATCTGTACGGGGAGTGTGAATATACGTTCAAATGCACCCAGCAAAGAATAATACCATGACACCGACCAGAATAAGTTCATCCCTTGTTGAAGAGGTGCCAGCTGTTCAGGTGACAGCTGGTTAGATAGATCCTGTGTGCGGAGAGCTGTAAAGATGATGTAGTTTAATGAAAGCACAATGACATAAAAAATAATCGCTTCAATACCACCCCACCCAGAACCGAAGAGCAGTCCTTTTGCCCAGGAGCGTGCGTCTTTTGCCCACCAGCGCAGGCCAGCATAACGGATCAGCTCCTCGAATAATCCTGCGCTCAGTCCCAGGAACACTGCGCTGAATAGAAGCTGGTAGTTTTCAGGTGGTATTGGCAAAGTACCATTGCGGAACAAGCTATCAATCAGATAGTTGAAGGGTATATGCAGGACCTGGGAGAGGATAAAAAGGGCTGCACCGATCCAATACAATCGCCATCCCAGGTTGTATTTACGGGTCAGGAAGACTCCCAACCCGATGACGAGGATGAGAACCAGGGTAATGCCGAGGGGGTAAGTGAAGTACAGGATTGGGTTCATTGATGTGATCCTTGAGA
>JBEQLH010000016.1:0-26323 GCA_040326075.1 Anaerolineales bacterium | reverse complement strand
CCCAGACAGGCAGCAAAGTCACAAAGCCTAGACCGGCCAGGCTGAGAATACCCAAGTTGAGGATTATCGTCCTGATGATCGGTTTCGTAGCTACGTAGGCGAAGCCTTGCTTAACTTCAGTGCTAATAGATACCTGGCGTGAAATGGATTGAAATGGAGGTAGTTTCATCAGAGATAATGCGAGTATTACAGCGATAAAGGATAAACCGTTAATCATGAAGCACCATGCAGGTCCAAAAGCTGCATAGGTCAGTCCGGCGATTGCCGGTCCAAGGACGGTAGCCATGTTGATCATGGAGGAATTGAGCGCGATGGCATTGGTCAGGTCATTTCTTTCAACGAGATCAGTCACGAAAGCCTGGCGAGCTGGGGCATCAAAGGCATTCGCGCAGCCTAATAGAAATGCCAGAATGATTATTTGCCAGGGTTGAACCACTCCGGTGAAGGCTAATCCAGCGAGGATAAATGCCAGAATCATCATAGAAATCTGTGTACCAAGAAGAACCTTTTGTCGTGAGACCCGATCCGCGATGACACCCCCATAGAGCATGAATATCCAGGAGGGGATTCCGTAAGCAAATCCGACATAACCCAGATAAACAGGGGATTTGGTTAATTCATAAATTAGGTATCCTTGTGCGGTTCTCTGCATCCAGGTACCAAAAAGGGATACTGTTTGACCAACAAACCACAGTCGATAATTTTGATATCTCAGAGAAGAAAAGGTCTGCCTTAAAAATAAAGCGACCCGAGATGATCTGGGAATTCCTTGTGTAGGGGATTTTTGAGTACTTTGGGGTTGAGGTGTATTCAATGTTGAAGACCAGAGGCTCGATTGTGAACCTCGGCCCATTATAAACAATTAAATGAAAATGTGTAGGAATTGAACCGAGTCTGGTTCTTGGGCAGGAATTAATATGCAGTTGGAATAATCTCGCATGAGTTCAGACGCGAAATGAGTGATATTAGGGTCGAAATTGCTATTGAGAATCCACGAGGTCTAAGAAATTTACTGATCTGATAACTGCCTCGAATGCCTGTTTGCCTCGCGGGTTCCAGCCTTCACCGTCAGGATTGCTGGAGGAGAAAGCCAGGGCATAGAATGCCACACCTTCACTTGGGGAGACAACAATGACGCGGCCTGCGATCGGGTTATCTCCCCACAATCCATCCACCTCGGCCGCCAAACCGACATTGCCATCTATCAATTTTGAGTAAGGTGCCCCTGTGTTAAACTCTACAAAGTTTACGGATTTGGATAAGATTTCCGTAAAACCAACAAAAACTCCATGGAGATCTTCAGTGCTGTCAGCCTGGCCTCCAATCAATGACAGAACGGTAACCCCGTCGTCACTGGTTAATGTTACCTGACCTGGCTGGTACCTTTCTTCGTACCCAATAATAGTGCGAAATGAAAAACCAGCTTCTGGGATAGTTATCAATGTGCCCAGTTGGAGAGGTAAACGATCAGTGGCAACTGGTCCTAAAACCTGGGTAGGTTCAGGGGTGTTGGTTGGTGTCACCTCCGGAGTTGCCGTACTGGTAGGTGTGCTTGAGGGCATTTGGGAGGGAGTGGATGTTGGTTCTATCGTTTTACCAGGGGTTGGGGTAATGGTGGGAAACATCTCGACAGCACCCACGCAGGATGAGATGATAGCACCAGTCAGAAAAATTAGAATCATAGATAGTGGTAATTTGGTGATGATCAATCTCATTGAATTTTAATACCTCTGGAAGATAGAAATAACAGCATATGATTACTGGGAAATATCGGAAAAATAAAATATGATTGTTATGTTTGAAAAATTATCTTTGATAAATAGATATTATTGACTGAGAACCTCTCGAGCATTAAAGTTGGGCTTTTCAAATTCGCCCCTATTGTACCCTTTTTGTATTTTGGTAGGGAAACCAATATCTCTAAAAAGTCTTAATTTATGATAGTCAGCAAACTGGCAAAACAATTGATATTGGTTGACGTGGTTCTGCAATCAACGAATTTAAACTCAGGTAGATGATTTGCGGGGGATCGATATTAATCTGCAGTGATCTCTCCTACTTCCTGTACATCAATGGGAATCCCTTCAAGGGAGATGGGGATTTGATCCTCGGGATCTAAAGTATTTTGAGGTACTTTATTAGTTACCATGACAACCATTGCCAACTTATCTGTGGTTCGTCCACCGGTTTGGCTATAGCCGATGGCCACACCAACCACGTTAGGCTTTGAAAGTAATTCGTCTTCATATACCTGCTTCACAGCCAAGATGCGATGCATCGCAGCCTTCAGGTCAAACTCATCTCCTCCCCGGTTCATATACTTACGTCCAAACAATCGAGTACCGCTTGAATTGGAGAGAAAATGGTCGATTGATCCGAGCCAGCAAAGAGCAAACCAACTGCATGCTGTGAATCACCGGAGACAAGTAATGAACCCGAATCTCCACCCTGTGACATGGGACCACTGACCAATTGATTTTCAAAACGAGCTGTTCGTCCACCTCCATAGGTCACATTTACGGTTGCATTTATTAAGTTGATTTGTCCCGTTGTGAAACTGGTAGTCCTCCCAGATTTACGCACTGACATCCCGAGAGATGCTTTCCTGGTGTCTTGAATTATTCCAATCTCAATTATCTCATCCAATACATCATGATCATTTATTGGCCTGGCAACTGCGGCATCTACGAGGTTGGAGGCTTGTGGATTGGTTTTGAATGTATCAACACGATGTTTTGAACCAAGGAGACCGGAAATAGTATTCCCAAGGTTGGCATATGTGCTAGCAAGATCACATGCACCAGGTTCTGAAACGAAATCGATAGGGCAAAAACGATCCAGATGTCCAATTGTGTCGCCCGGGGTATCTCCTCCATCAATCGGACCCGGCTGGAGGATTGGATCGCCTGGTGAAGCATCGTTGCTGTTTGCGATCACGTGGTTGTTTGAGAGAATTAAGCGCTCACCAGAATTACGGTCCCGCACGATGCTGCCAAGTGTACCGGCAGTGATTTTATAATGACCTATGCTAATCCCACCGGGAGCAGGCCTCCAGCGATCGGTCCTGGCTTGCAGTGCGCGAAGTTCGCCCACTTCAATGACATCAATTTTCACACCATTTACATTTTTGGGAAGAACCGCTTCAGGAGCCAGGGCAGGCAAGGGCAGTTTACGGCTGACCATTACGACAATCGCGTAGTCGCCTGTCTGTTCACCATTTTTGACCTGATATCCAACTCCCACACCGACAACATTTTTCATAGACAAAAGGTTATCTTTTGAGGCTTCCTTGACCTGAGATATATCTTCGGTTGGGGACATAATTCTGCTCCTGATAGAGTTGTAAAAGGAAAGCAATTTTAACTATTGGATAGCAATCAGAATTGCCTGTTTATACAATTGGGATTAATTCAATCATGTATCATTTATGTTACCGCTGATCATAAAAGGTTCGATATATTCATGACCTAAGTCAGCAAAACTCGTGATCGGGAAAGGGTAGCTCCCTTATCCGGGAAATAAGTCAGGGATAGGAAGTCATCTGGATCGCTTTTCGAGGTATTAAAGAAAATTCCTACTGGTCTGGCGCCGCGGGGTCGAAGAAATTTACGCAGGGTTGAACTTCCAGGTAGAGGACCAGCAAGGGAAATAAATCGCTCCTCGAGGCTGAATTCAATCGATTGGGTACCAGGTTGGGGGAAATGAGGCTGCGTCTTGGGTTCTTCGCAAATAAGGGCACGATAGCGGGCAATACTTTCAACCAGGTTTGAGACCAAAATTGTTAATCCTGAAATCCCCAAGATACCATTTGAGTGCATGTTTTCACTTGCTGCGGGGACGCGTAAATTCCTGGGTGTAAGATCATCGATCAAAAATGGCAGATCGAGAGTTTGGGGAACAGCAGTTCGCCAGACTACCTCTTGTCCATCGGGACGGATGCGACCTCCGGGAATTGGGTCTGTGATGGTGATCCCGTGGTCATGAGAGGAGGCGATCTCGTGTTCAAGGTCCAATGACAACAGCGCAAAGTCATTCATGCCAACTCCACCAGCGATATCCTCAATGAGCCTGCGCCCGATCGCGGTTTGCTTCATAGTATATGCCCCTAACAAGCGCATTCTTTTGAGGAAACCAATGGATCGTAATGTGGAAGTGCGGGTAGTAGCCAGAAGCTCCAGGTAAGTCCCGTCTGCAAAAGGGACCAATGCATTATGAGTGAGTCCGCCGGTGTGCACCCCACCAGGAATAACTGAGAAACCAAGTTGACTGAATTGGTTGGTGGCTACCTTCAAATCGCTGACGATGACGATTATATGATCAAGAGTAAGTGTGCTCATGATTGTTTAGGAGGTTAATTTTCGTTGGCGATACATTAGACCAGCCTGGATTCCTATCCCAACCAGAAACAATACCAAAAGGAATAAATTTATCAAAGCTGATGGATTATCCCAGGCAGTACCAATTAGAATTGCGCCAAATAAGGATGAGAATACGATCAATGCCCAATCAAATAGAAACACTGCAAGTATGATCCCGATGATTCCGCCAACAATGAATGAGATCCAAGTAAAATCTCCGCTTCCCACCTCAAAATAAGCCAGCAGTTGGGTTGCCAACAATCCACCACCAAAGAAGCCAACCAATGCAACTGCCAACCGGTTGAGGAAAATTGCCAGCAGTGCGCAAAGTGATCCTATGATGAGGCCAATCAGGATCAACAACCAGGTTGATGACTGCGGAACCAAAGAATTCGTCAAGAGAAATCCGGCGATAAAACCTACGACAGCAATAAACAGCCAGTAGAGTTTTCGCCCAGCAAACAGCAAAACCGTACCCATTAATATTCTGAGAATTAACAAAGTAAACCTTTTCTATTCTAGAGAAGCGATAGATCGAAGGTTTTCGATCAATGACCGGGTACTCTGCGCGACTTCGAAGACCGCCTGATCAAAGGCTACTTGATTTGCGCGTGAGGGTTGCCTGTAACCACTAACTTTTCGGATGTACTGCAAGGCAGCCGCGTTGATCTCTTCTTCAGTGGGTGCACATTCAGGATGGCGGAGTTGTTTGATTGAACGGCACATGATGTAATTATATACCGATCTAGGAGAAGCCTGATAGGTTGTTGTGAGTCTAATAGGGTCGTCCGAATGACAAATCACTAATTCCATTGACGTCAGAATTTTTCTTGGATGTTGAATTTTTAGTAAGTGCTCTATCAACTGGCTGGCGAAAAATTATGGAGGGAACGTCAGCAGAGAGATCTACGAACACCAACCGGGAAGGATTCTAATAAAAGGTTAATATTTGGAATCAACTTGTGGGGTAAACTGAGGTGCTTGATTAACAGAAGTTCTGAAACAAAATGCAGTTTTTTTGATTTGGAACCAATGCTTGACCCGGCAATATTCTAAAAAAGGAAAGGAGTTCCAAATCATGTCTGAAAAAGAACAAGGTACTGTCAAGTGGTTCAATGGTAGCAAAGGCTACGGTTTCATTGAGCGCGCAGAAGGCGAAGATGTGTTCGTTCATTTCAACGCCATCGTTGGAGAAGGCTACCGCAATCTGGAAGAAGGACAGCGGGTAGAGTTCAATGTTGTGCAAGGCCAAAAAGGCTTGCAAGCAGAAGACGTTGTTGTGATCTAAACTGGCTTACAATAACACCTAAATAAACAAAACGGGACAGCATCAATCGCTGTCCCGTTTTATTATTTTTTTGTGTCAGAGTTGAGGGGAAATATTGGGGAATAATAAGAGAATCTAGATTAATCAAGATACTAGTGTTGATCTGAGGATAGCATTGCCGTCATACTATCCTGGTTATTATTCATCAAAAGATTTTTCGATTGCATCAATTTTATGCCCTACAGCTTCCAGAATATCCACCGCGGTCTCAAATTGTGCCTCCTGGAGGAAAATATAATCGGTATCAAAAGTGGAAACTGTGAGCAAACTGATGTCTCCCCGCGCAAGAGGAGCAGTGATGGCTGCTAAAACGCCAATTTCATTGAAATCGAATGGACCCTCAATCTTTAGTCCTCGCCATCCAGCTACATATTGAATATCGGGAGGAACGAATTGCGCGGGGCAAATAATTGAAAGTTCGTCAGGAGTGCAAGAAATGAAGAAGAACTCACCAGCAAACGCCCAATCCGGAATCTTCGCCTGGCGATCAATTTGACACACTGCAAATCTTTCTGGAATGGAGGAAAGAGATAATTTCTTAATGGTCATAACCTCCTTATGGTACTTTTGGTCTGATCTCAACAAAGAAATCTTCGGAGCTGTTGATGTCGATAATCGTCATTGGGAAGGGGACATAATGTCCTTGCGGATAGTCAAAATTCGGGTCTTCAGGAACAGTCATCATAGACTTAGAGTCGCTAAAACCGTGAGCTGTTAGAGGGGCATCACTGAGGATTTCGACTTCAATCTGATCATCGAACTGGAAGCGATAGCCATTCGCAATGGATTGCCCATGATACGAGCTGCTCCAACCGGGTGATAATCTAGTCCAGGGATCTGCGGTGATAGGAATTTGGACAGATAGAGGTCCTGGATTTTGATAATCAACTCGCAATCCGTTGGTGGAAAGTGTGAATCTCTTGGTTGTTGTTTGGTCGGGGGAGGTGAATTCGAGGTAGTCTTCCGAGTTAGAAACAGCATAAAGAGGCCAAGGTGCAGGTTGATCGGTGAATGCGCCATGAATCCCGGCTGGGTCTGCTCCTTCTCCGGCTTCGAGCTGCCAGGTTGAGGGATCAGCCAACCCAACAATAAATTGAGAGGTAGAACCGGTAATTTGATGGATAGCGTTATCAGAGATGAAGTAATAAGCCAATAACCGCGCTCCTTCTGGGTCCAGGATCGTGAAATGACGATCATTGGCGAGAATACATTCCGAGATTCCGTCTAAATCAGGATCTGATATGCAGTCCTGACGGGGTTGTGGATTATCAGCCCAACGCGCGGCTTCCAATGCGATGCCCGGCTGACCTGAATAATTAGCGCGTAGAACTGGAAGAGATGCTGGTTCTGGTGGTATGGGGGCATAAAGGGATACCGCAGAATCCCAGGCAGCCTGGTAAAGTGGATTATGGGCGTTTAGGTCTGGATCGGGCAGGTTGGACAAAACAGCGGATGGTATAAAAGGATTTACCAAGGCAGATGGTGCCGTACCAGGGAATATTTGGGGAGAAGTATTCGCTGGCAAGGAGATCAAGTCATCACTGTTGAAGGTTTTTATCCAGGGGTGATTGGAGATATAACTCAGAGTAGCGGCAGCAGATTGGGGATCACCAAAAGCGCTTTCCAGCAAACTTCCACCCAGGATCAGCAAGGGAAACTCACTCGTCCCGCTGTTCACCAATCGTGCGTTGCTTAATAATAATTTACGTAAAGGTATGGCCAGGCCATTTGGAGTGGCTTGTTGCATTAGAGGTTTTTCAGGAGGGAGGGGTAATATTTCAGGTCCAGAATATAAATCACTGTCCATCTCTTCAGCAGCAGTAAATATCAACCTGTAGTTCTCATTGATCTCATCCACGAGTAGAGGGGAATAGAGAATATTGCTGGATTTAAGATCAAAATTCCTGGAAACCTTCCTCAAATCCTCAAGGTAACGCGAGGATGCCCAATCAGGAAGTCCCGCAGGAAAAATGGGGTAGGATGGTGACCCGGGGATCGAATCGGGGAGTACCAGCAGGTTTTGTTTCACCAGATGCTGGATTAGGGGTAGGGCTCCGATATAATCCAATGCTGATAGAGAAGTTGGATTCCGCAAATCAAGTAAGACAACGGGTACCCCAGCTTTACGTGCATTATTCAAGAGGATGGATAAGCCATGGCGCTCACCATTTGGTCCGGTGTGAGCGCCATCCCAGCGGCGGAGTGATTGCGCTGGAGTATAGGCTGGGAAGGAATTCCAGAAAGTTAATACCAGCGGCGCCTGAGGTGGGGGGAGGGCATCAGAGCGGAAGGGCCCAATTGAATCTACAATTTTCGATGAATCTTTTTCAGTGCTGAAAGCTTGTATCTTGGTCCCGTACTTTGTTTCTGGAATGCTCGCAAGGTTCACTGAGGCAAGGATGTAATCTTGCCAGGGCAACCTGATAATTCGAGGGATTAAATCCTTCCTGAGCGTATAATCAGAAATTGGTTGTTGATCGTTTGTTCTGGTAACCGGGGAAACTGGCGAAAGAGCTTGAGGTTTACCAGAAGCAGGCAAGATAAGCATTGTATCCCACTCGATCTCAGATTCTCCTTCAATTGGCAGCTGAATAGTACCGCCTGGATTGGTGTCCAAAGCGATGTAAATATCAGAATTTGGTGTGGACTGCAAATCAATAAAATCTAGGCGAATTTGAAAATCACTCCCAGCCAAACGCGTATACCCAGCGATGAAATCTAATTCCGGATTGAAATCACCAGATTCGGAAAGAGTACGCAGATCAACATACTCCCATTTATCTCCCGGATAGATGTACTTCTGGGGCGCACAGGCACTCAATAAGAATACAAACCAGATGGAGATAAAAATGAAGAGATTTCTTGACATCAGGAATTTGGGGGAAAGGACAAAATCAAAAATCAGTCGCAAGATTCTTGCCATGATTTCCCTTCTGGACATACTCCTTTCAGGACTGTTAGGTTTTTCACATGACACTTATGGTAGCATTATGCCTGCAGAAGTTGTGGGAGGGAACCAAAAACGGTTTTCCAGATTGAGAACATAGAATTGATTAACTGAGTTGCCAAATATTATTCAATTCGCATAGAAGCAGACTTCGATAAAGGCAAACCCACTGTGAAGTGGGGACGCAAAACCAAGGATCTCAGCGAGAACGTCTGGAGATTATAAGGCGAAAATCCATAAGAGAGAAGGATTGAGCCCCAATCGCAAGAGATAGCCTGGTTACCGAAAAGTCTACTCGGGAGTTGTAAATAGCTCCTGGAGCAGGCTTGTTCTCGTTTGGGTAAGCGGGTGGGAAGAAAACAGGTAAGGAGCCAGCCCGATTCTTAATCGAGGTGTACATATGGACCCGAAGTGCTTGTGGAGAAGCATAATTCTGATCCTGATTGTCTTACCAGCTATTTTCCTGAGTGGATGCAGCGGGGAAATGAGCGCAATGTTCGACGATGCGGAATTGAACAGCTGGACAAATAAGCTTTTTACCAGGAATTCCGACTCTAGGTTATCCCCATCCACTAATCAAAAAGACAGAGCCGATCAAATCGATCCACTATTTGTCGATTTCTACTTAGCTATCGGGGGAGTGGAAATGCTAGGACCAGCGATATCACCGGTGTCGAATAGTGAAGGTCAAGCCAGGCAGTATTTAGAATCCGGATTGATGATTTTCGATCCCCAAGCAGCTAACAGCTATCGATACACACTTGCCCCCTTAGGTAAGGAATTAGGATTGGGTGAAAATTCAGTATATAAATCTGTCGAGCATGAAGGAAGGGTGATCAACGGTCACATGGTTATCGCGGAGTTTCTTGAGGAGTACGAACGGTTAGGGGGAGCACGTTTCGTTGGTAAACCGATCAGTGGAGCACATCATAACGTTTCAAAAGCCAGGATCGAGCAGTATTTTGAGAATCTTGGTTTTTATAAACTTGATTCAGAAACGAAAATTCGGTTAATGCCCTATGGTGCATACGCATGTGACAGAAACTGCCGATTTCAAGAACCATCTGCGGCGATACCAGTCCGGATGCCGATCTTACCGGAACCATTTCTAAAGAAGACGCTAGATTTAGGACTTCCTTTTGTTGGGAAACCACTTACTGACCTGCACATTGCTCCAGATGGAAATCAGGAGGTGATTTTCGAGAACCTGGTGCTGGTTGCCAGACCAGACGATCCACAGCACGTCACAGTACGTCCGATGGGAGAGATGATTGGTAAACGGGCTCAAGAACTTACCGATCCACAAAATTCTCCATTGAGTGTATTTGTTGAGGTTGATCAAGGCAAGGGGCACAACGTCCCGTTATACTTTATGGAGTATCTTGCCCAATTCGGGGGCGTGGATATTGCTGGGTACCCGATCAGCGAAGTCTTCTCACCTGAGGCAAACATTTACAGGCAGTGCTTCACGAATCTATGTTTGCAATTTAACCTTAATCTGATTGGCGATCAAAGGTTACGACCAGTGCCTTTGGGCGTAGATTATAAGGCCGAGGATTATGATCAGGTTAGAGATTTTGAGGCTAACCAGGCATTAGAAGGGCTTGATATTAAGGTGTGGGAGAAAGATACTTTTGTATCCTCGAATGAGCCGCAAGAAATTCACGTTGCCCTATATGAAAATGGCAAATCGCTGGAAAATTATGAACCAATTCTTGTGGTAACAATGCCAGATGGATCCCAGAGGAAGGCAAATTTCCAACCGAGTGATAAAAATGGGCGAACCTCAATCCAATTGTCTCCGATCGAGGCTCCGAACGGTACATTGATCGCTTACCGGATTTGCATTATTGAATTTTCAGGGGATCAGCGCTGTGTGGGGGATAATTATCTAATTTGGAATTCCAACTAAGTTCATTTATATTAAACTAAACTGAACCATCTTGCGATTGGTCGATATTGATCACCGGAGGTGGATTTTGTTTTTAACCAGGGATAAGATTCAGCGGGAGACCGCCATCTTTATCAGCTTGCCACTTCCATCTATGGTCAAACGAGCATAGTGGTAGTGGGTGTGTGTTGTACCCGAGGAAGATATAGACTTTTGTACATGCTTGCTGAGGGTAACCACATTACGTTCGGTGAATTTTTCCAGATTGGCTTTGGTATTGCTGAGTGATGTCGGGCAAGAATGATTTTCGCCTGAACAATCCTCATGGGTGCGTGAGTATTGGATATTGGCATCAGCCATTCCTGGTAAGTATTGCTCAACGATCGATTTCACTTGAGCCAGGGTTTTGCTTGGTATGGGGGGATTCTCTTGAAGAGAATGTTGGGTGAGTTCACCTTCGACATGACATTGACCACTGCGGTCGCAAACTGTTTTTACGGTTGCTGGAGTATTGATTGAGCGGATCACTGTTTTCGAAACAGAACTTGATCTTGAGATCTGAGCCAGGGGGTCACCGATAAGGATGAAGGAGATCAGTGTTTTTTGATCTTCACCATCCAAAAATCCTTGACGGTTGTGCATCTCTTTAGCGAGATGGATCTTAGCCCGACGAAGAGCCTCGCCTGCAGGGAGACCCTCACGTAAGAACTTCCAGAAGGCATGACCAAGTAAATCAGCAGCAATTAGTGGTGTGGATATTGAGCCATATGAAGTGCATGTTGAACCGACAACGGATTGGGTGCCGGAAGTGATAAATTTGAGGGCTATGGCTTGATCCACATTCTTATCCGCAATGTGGGCACCATAGCAAGCTTCACTGAATACTACCTGGGGAGCGTGACCGCTGTTAACAACATCCTGTGGACGTAAGGCGATTGGATAATCAGGCAGCTCAGTGGGTTCACTCGGATCGCGTTGGCCATACCAATTGCTGGAATCCTGGAGCCCGTGAAGGTTGAAATAACCCAACCTGGCATTAGGGAAAGTTCTTCTCTTCTTTTTTGTGTCACCATCACCATCTGATTGGACAGGTGGTGAGATATACATTGTATGGGGAGCTCCAATCGGACGAAATACTGAGAGGGAGGCTCTCCGCCAAATTGCAGCAGTATAACCCCAACTCGATTTTTTCCCATTGGATGAGAAGAGGCGTCGCAAGCGAAGCCGGTCCCACAAACGTTGCAGCCAATTTCGGCGTTGGGTGAGAATGGCGTGGTGTTCCGCGATGCGCTCCAGGGCTTGGATTAGAGGTTGAGCATCGCGTTGATCCCCGCCAGGCAGTCGTCCTACTGGCCATTCAGGAACAAAGTAATTCTCGTCTCGAGTAGCGTACGGATTATCTGAGGGGACCTCGATATCCACATCATCCACCGGGTTGGGTAGGTTGTGATAAGGAATGACTTCCGGTCCCCCCACAATTAAAACAGCACTGATCATTTCACCTTTTTTCGCTAGAGAAGCATCCAGGTCGACCAAGGTGAGTTTGAGAGACCAGGGATCTTTAGGTTGAGCGGGAGAAAGACCGTATGCAGACATACAATCAGGGTCGTCAGCATAAATGAGAATAGATCTCCAATCTGGTCGCGAGGAGATGTTCTCCACAACATGTTTCATTGCCTGGTCCAAATCGACGACCCCCTGAGGACCATATTGTTTCTCCAAGCCTTGACGGGAAGTAAAGATTACATAAACCGGGAAACGTCCATCCTTTTTACCCAGCGGACTTTTATTAATTTTTGAGGCAACTTTTTCGAGTTCAAATTGTACTGACCGCAAGGACTCAGGTGTATATGACTTAGGAGGAGCGAGACGACCTGTTGCCATGTAGAGAGGAATTCTAGATTGAGGTTCTCCTAATTCAATTACCTGTGGAGGAAGATTTGAGGGAGCTGCTTGGCTGACCACATGGTCAGCGAGATCTAAGCTCGACTCGCTGATGTTGGTGACTTGTTTGGGAACAAATGAGGAGATAGATGATTTCTGGGGTAATCGGTTCCAACCAAAAAGGGCTGCGACTTCGGCTGGGATTGGAATCTCAATTGGGGCTTCAAGCTGTTCTGGCCAAATATTTTTATAAGGATGATCTGAGCCCCAGAGTCGATCAGCTACTTGTCCGGTGACATCTAAGGTGGCGCATTGGTGGAGCAAGGCAACACCTTTATCTGACTCACCGCCATCCATTAGAGCATTTGCATGAAAGAGAATTGGGGCGATGGTTGTTGGGAAGCGCTGGCCATAAAAATCGGCTAAGATCTGGACCGCCTGTTCGGGAAGCGTAGTCGCTTCAACAATTTGCAGGTGTGTGACTGCCATTAATGGAGGGGTTGGATCAACCATCAGAACCTGCACCAGGTGCTCCTCCGCTTGCTCAACTTCCCCCTGGAAGAGAGATTGGCGACTATGACGAATCCCTGCGGCCCAAGTGGGCAGTGGAGCAGAAATTGACGGGTTGCCACCTAAAGCAAAGATTGCAGATTGACAATCGGCAAGCATGAAAGCATATTCGGAAGATGCCAAACTTTTCGATATCCCTTGAAGGGCAATGGCTAACAACAACCAGGCATCGAGATATTCCGGATCTGCCCGACACAATTCAGTAAGATGCTGGACTGCCTGGCCAGATTGACCAGTTTTAATCAAGAGTTGTCCATGCTTCAATCGAACGGCTAAATCTCCAGGAAAATGTGCTAACCAGGTGAGTGATATCTGGCGAGCGAAGCGGTAAGAACCGACATGGAGTGCTGAATCCAGGAGGGTAATTAATTCGGAACGTGAGGTGAGGGATCGATTTGATTGATCTATAGTGATTGTCATAATTTGCTATACTTCCGATGATACAGCTTGACGATTGTGAACCAGGTTGAGGGCAACTAAACCGGCCAGTTGACGATGAATCTTTATATCATCAGGTGCCATCTCTGCGGCTCGGCGGAGCATAGACTCTGCTGCGGGATAATCACGCCCTGATTTGAGCAGCAAAGCTGCCTGATAAAATGGCCTGGGATCAGAAGGAAAGTCTTTGATCGCTTGCTTATAAGTTTCCAGGGCTGATCCATGCTGTCGGCGTTCTTCCTGGGTAATGCCCAACTCCAGATGTGTTTCCACCTGGTCTGGGGCAACCCGGATCGCTTCGGACAGATGGTGAATGGATTGATCGAGCTGTCCAGTTTGACGCAGTTGGGTTCCTAAGAGGAGATGCAACCTGGCTTGTTCATCCAATGTGAGATTACCATTCCCACGGCGTAATGCTTGTTGTGCAGCCTGAATAGACTCTTCATTCTGGTCAGCATCTGCAAGAGCCTGAGAAAGGGGTGCAAGCACCTTTGGTTCGTCAGGGTACTGCACGGATAGTTCCTGAAGTTCAACCAGATTCGTACCTGAACCAGACATTAGCTTAGCCTTATAAAGCAGCAGGGGTAGTGGATCGCTGGATAAGGGGATGGCTTTCTCCACTATGGTCAATGCCTGTTCTGCATTACCTAGTTTTTCTAGTGCACTGGCTTGAAGATAAAGCGCATTCGGATCGTTGCGTTTGATCCGCAATGCTGCCTCAGCTTGACTCTTTGCTTTGCCTGGATCGTCCATTTTGAGGGCGATCTCTGCATTCAATAGTAACGGCGGCAGCTGGTCTGGTGCGATTTGAGCTGCAATTTCAGCATTGCGAACTGCCTGTGTATAGTTTCGATTAGCGAATTGAGCTGTGGCCAAAGCCAAGTGGGCATCTACTTGATCAGGTGCGATTTTGACAGCCTGTTTGAGGGGGACAATAGCTTGACCTGGATGTCCTTGCTTGATTAGGGCTTTACCGAGGTCAAGGTAATGTGAAAGATGGTCAGGTTCTAGTGCAATGGCATCCTTGAAATGGTTCACAGCTTCTGTAGAATTATCGGTTTGAAGAGCTAATTGAGCAGCAAATGCTAGCCAGCGTGGTTCATCCGGCCAAAATGTTAGGGCAGTCTGCATGGCTCGTCTTGACGCAAGATTATCGCCAGCAATCTCGGCTAACCTGGCGTGAGTTACATAATATATGGGTTCGGTTGGATTTAGTTCGATCGCAGCGATAATAGCTGAAAGAGCCTGGTCGATACTTTCACCCTGGAAATTTGTACTGATGGATAAAGCGTACATGGCCAGGATTTTATGGTGGACTGAATCGGTATTAGATTCATTCTTGATGGTGTGGAATAGCTTTCCGATTGCAGCCATGTCTCCCCTTTGGGAATATGCTGCCATGAGAGCTGCCTGGTCTGAAGGTTGCAGGGAAATGTCTTGCAGCGCTTGGATGGCTTCCTGAGTGGGGTGAAATGCAGCCATACCCCGATTACGCCAGCGGATGAGAGAGGATGGGTTCTCAACGCGAAGATCATCGATCAATGAACTTGAAGTTACCTGGATAGCTTCTTCAAATGTACGGAAAGTCCTTGGTGATAGTGCTAATGCTCCAGGCGCATGAGAGACAATATCCAATGTCTGGCACAGACGCTGGAATTCAGCCTGGAGGACGAATAATCTGGTCTTCTGTAGGAATATGTATGAATTATGGGGAGATATTGAAGTTGCCTTTTCAATGAGATCTAGAGCGAATCCCCATTGGTACAATTCGATTGCTGCTAAAATAATTCCGAGGATGGCAGTTGGAGATACCTCGCTATTGCGTTGGTCGGTATCTGAATTTTGAACCAGGTTATAAGCGGTCTGGAAGATCTCGATGGCTGAGGAACGGTCTCCTTGCCGTAATGCCATGCGGGATTGTAAAGCCAATCCCCTGGGGTGCTCTGGATTAATTTTAAATGCCTCGTTTAATGCTGCCGCGGCTGCAATTTCCTCATCTCTTTCAAGAGCAGATTCTGCAGTGATACAGTGAAATGCAAATAATGAATCGGTGAATTTGGGCAGCTGGTCCACTAGCGCATCTTCATCATATTCAGGTGCGTCCATTAAAATCTGATGGGTATAGCTCTCTTGCATGGTCGCCCTGGCAAGTTCTGCTGTTAATCCCCTAATCCCCAGTTCGATAACGATGTTAGATTCTGGATTGAGATTCTTTAATGCAGCGTTTGCGTGGTCAAAAGCACAAATAAGATCCCCTTGTTTGCGCAGAACATAAGCAATCCTCAAATGAACTTCAGGATCGTCTGGCTGCAAGATAAGGGCATGCTCCAAGCACGCCTGCGCGGCTTGATGGCGTCCCAACTCACTCAAAAGGTCGGCCTTGAAAGTATGCAAATGGGCATTCTCAGCGTCCAGGTCGATCCCTTTATCGATCGTTTTTACTGCCAATTCGGTTTTGCCAGCGGATTTATAGGTGCCAGCCAAGTCAAGGATTAAAGATAAGGGTGGAAGAGGTTGAAGTTCTAAAGCTCTCTCTAAACAATTTGCAGCGGATTCATTATCTCCGAGATCGCTAAGCCCATCCGCGGCTGAATACAGGTGTTCAGGGAGAGCATATGGACTGGATAGGACGCTCAGGTAGGCTTTACTTGCAGGAGCTTCTTTCCCCATCTGAGCATATACCCCACCGAGTTGGATGATTAAATCTGTGCGTTGGGGATCGAGCTCAACTGCGCTGGTCAGAGCTGGAAGAGCTTCTGCGATGACCCCTAATTTGACAGCAGAATTGGCGAACCAGGCTAATATTTCTATATCATCCGGTGCTAAATGGACAGCGGTCCTGGCAGCGAACAAAGCCTCTTGGGTCAAACTGATGGCAGCATATGCTTCGCTTAGAATCTGAGCAATAATTGTGTCTTGAATTTCGCCACGGTTGGTATCCTGCAAAGCAGCGATAGCAACTTCGGGTTCTCCTAACTTGAGCGCTACCTGACCCATGCCAATCGCTAATTTCGTTTTCCAATCCTCATCCATAGCTAAACCAGTCTCTAAAGCCAGGGAGTATGTGTGCAAAGAAGATTGGAGTTCGCCAGAAGCTTGCTGCGCTTGGGCAAGATATGCGACAGCCAAATCCCGACTGGCTGCAAGATTTTCTTCCGAATCATCTGAATCTTTCGCTTGACCTACATCTGCCAGTTGAGCATCAATCATTTGAAGAGCGGTTTCCAAAGCCTGGACGGCTTCTTCTGGGTGTTCCTGCGCAGCGAGTAATATCCGAGCATAATCAAGATATGGCTGGGGGTGATTTGGTTCAGCAGCTACTGCGATTGCCAGCGGTGCTAAAGCAAGCCCATCATTACCAGTCTCCACAAGTGCCTTCGCATAGATGTAAGCGAGACCGGGGAACGATGGATAGGCCTGATAAGCACTTTCGTAAACTTTAATCGACTGGTCAGGGTGACCGAGGTGATTGAGCGTCTCGCCGTAAGCCAAGGCGATCTCGCATTGCTGCTCACGATTCTGGGCGTAGGTCTCAGCATTCTTTCTTGATCCGCCTTTTGAGATTTGCTTAGAACCTCCAGAGGTTGGTTGAGAGACGAGTTGATAAGCTCGTTCCAGGGCTGTTTGAGCCTGGGTCAATGAATTTTCATCTAGATGCACCTTACCCAGGGCAAAGAATATAGATGGATCATCAGGAACTGCGTGGGAGGCTGTCCGCAAAGTCTCAATGGATTTCTCATTGTGACCGGCGCGCTTTAGAGCCTTTGCGAGAGATAGCCAGGGTTCTGCCTTGTGAGGAGCCAATTGAGTTGCCAGACTGAAGTGCTCCATAGCTTGATCGTCATCTCCAAGGGCGGAGAGTGCTTCACCAAGAATTGCATGAGCATGACCATTTGAGGGATCTTGTTCTATCACTTTTTGAGCCACTTCGTAACCTTGTTGAGGTTGATCTGCATTGAGGCAGCAAAACGCAAGCGAAAGCAAATCTGGGGAAGTTGGCCAAGCTGGTACGTCTGGTTGAGCAAATCGATGCTCCAGGATAACCTTGCGCTCAGGTAAAGACTTAGCCCACTGACCTGCAGCTTCGAGGCTGTGAGAAAGTTGGCGCCGGTATTCCGGATTATTTGGATTTATAGTGACAGCAAATTCAGCAGCCTGGATCGAAATTTCATATTCAGCTGCAGATCGACCTGCCTTAGATAATTGGATCAGGATTTGTGGATCATCCGCTTGAATATCAGCAGCAATCTGAGCTGCTTTTAAAGCTTCTTTGTAAAGTGCCAGGTCTGAGAGGAGATGGATTAATTCGCTCAGGAATGCAAGCAAATCAGTTCGTGTTCCAAATAGCCTTTCATTCAAAACAGAGTCCGCTTGATAAGATTCTGTAAATGAATTCAGGGTTTGATGGGCAAACAAACGTGCCTGAGTGATATCTTCCTGGTCTAAGGCCTGGTATACATTATTCAGCCAACGGATAGGAGTTTGAGTGTGTCCATCAGTTTCTGGCAGAAGAGTCAAGGAATCTTCTATGCGACCTGTTTTAAGCAGCTTAATAATCAGACCTGCAGGTGGTGAAAAATCAGGAGAAGCCGAGGAGCGTGACCATACTGACAAGGAATATTCAAGGTTATTCCTCTGGAGAGTCTCGCTGACCAGCTGGTTTATGACATCAGATTGGATGGTTTGCAGGTAAATAAGGGATCGGGATTTGAATCCATCAGCCTTTTTTGTATGTCCTGCGAGGGCGTAAATCTCTGCTGCAAGAAGGTATTCGGTAATCTGTTGAATCTGATCGCCGATAGTATAAGTGTTTGCTTTATTCGGGTCAATTGGGTGACTTTCGAGCCAGTGATTGGCAAGCTCAATGGTTAATTCTCGACGAAATAGGTTGAGATGACCGAGCATTCGGGTTGCGTCAGTTAGAGAAAAATCCGACAAAGTATCCTGGAGGAGTTCCTGAAACTCAGTTGGCGGGATTGGTTGGCTGAGAAGTGCATGGATAACCAGTGGGATTAATCTGGTTGAGCGGTTATTGGCGACGAGTAATTCGATCAACTTCTTTTGGTCGGAGACCATGCTAAATAAAAGCGTAAAAGGTGTATACCAGCCCGATGATTCGGAGAAGGTTGCGGATAAAGCCTCTTCTATTTCCTGCCAATCATCATTCTTGAACCGTTCGAATAAACTGATCGCAATGTGAGCTGCCAGTTCGAAACTCATCTGAGCCTGGTTTGGAGGAGGTTCTACCTTGAGATGTTGCTCAAGTGTTTCTTGGGCTTCTTTGAGCATTGTCTTATCGAAGGATTCAATGCTTTCACAATCTAATTCAATTAATGCTAACTGGACAGGTGTCCAATCCTCAGGTTTGGAAAATTTCTTTGATGCATTATTGAAGAACTGGGGATCAGAAAGTGTGTCCCAGATGAGGGGATCGTGCTTCAACGCTGGAATTACCCAGGACCAATACGATTCAGGTAATATGGATTTCAAGGATGCAAGCAAAGTTGGTTTTTTGGTCATAATCCCACCGAGATATAGAATTTTCTTTAATAGTTGAATACAAATATCAAAAATTGGAAATAATTTAGGATATTTGCAAAACTAACCAGGTCGCGCCTGCCATTAACAAGAAACCCAGGACTGCAAGAAACACTCCAATACCGGCTGATGTGCGTACAAGGTCATTTGTTGCGCTGAGCAAGGTTGAAGCATTACCAACCAGGCCAGCGACATCTTCAGCGATACCCTTTTTGGCAAGTTGGGCAGTTTGGGTAGCCAGGGACCGTACCTCTTTACCAGCTGAGCGGGTGATCAACAGCAATATTCCAATCAGCAAAGTGATCACACCAAGAACAAATAACCCAACAACCATTAATAAAGTGATGTCAAAAACGTCGAGATTAAATGTCGTCATGCTTCCTCCTCATTGAATTTCGAGGACTAAAGTTGGAAATTCACATTCAATTTGTATAGAATCCGGTGGTCCGAAGGACCAATTTCGGGAAACCTCTTCCCAATTTAAATCCGTCTCGATATGAAGTTGTATTTCTTGAATAAATTTACTGATGTTTATTTGTCCAAGCATCTTTGAGGTTCGCTCGCAAGCCATTTTCATTAGTTCTGACTGTCCCTGCAGTGCACCAGCAGGATCCTGCCAGGCAGCGGGCAGAGAGGCGATCGTTTCAGCGATCTCGAAGTCTGGTTGTGATTGGTTGAGAAACTCAAACAGGCCATTAATCTCTTCCTTGTTGATTAGGATATAGTTGTCCCACCAGAGTTGATCCCTCAAGTGATTGAAAAACATTGGATCAGGCCCGCCTGTCGATGAGATGCTGAAGATTTGAGCTAAAGTTGAATCCGCAAGGGGTTTGCCACCTTCGATAGTGGGATATATGGGGATCAGAGTGAGATTGGATTTTCCGGGATATGAAATCAACAACCAGATACTCTCCAAAATTGGATCAGGTGAATTACCTTGGTCCACACCTATCACCAGTAGATTTCGTTGCCCATCGCCGATGCTGGATTCAGAATCAGCGAACATTTTAAGAACTTGAAAATCTTGAAATAACTTGCTCTTGCCTATAGCTCTCCCTCCCACGATTCCAATAAAGAATAACAGCAGGAATACCAATCCATATGCTGCCAGATCAGGAGCTGCATATTTCCCGATTTTTAATACAGAATACATCACTGCTAATCAAAAAATCGTGATTAAAAATCCGGTCATCAATCCTAATCCCAACCCGGCTGCAGCCCAACGATTTACCCGCTTTTGATTGAAATGTTGAATGAAGGCAATCAGTGTTGGAAAGAATTCCAGATAGACCCACCTAATGAAACTCTGCAGCAGTCGGGAATCGCTTAACAAACTGATGATGATTTGCCAGAAGCTCACCTCGATGCGGGTTGAAAGTTGTCTCAGACTCATAATGCTCCCAGGTAACTCTCTCAGGTAAATGAATTACATCAACGTGAAGTTGTAATTTTAATTATTTTGCCGTCATCATCTGCAGTTACGCGGACGACACGATTGATCGATTTCCCATCCGCAGTAAGTGCCTTACCTCGATAAGTGATTAGATAGGTAGAGGTGGATGATTTGGTTTTCTGACCGGATTGACGCTGAACTTTTGGTTTGGATTTAGCAACCTCAGGAAACTGTCGGGAAACCTTCGATGAAATTGATTTGAGAGATTTATCATTCATTGGTTGGTGGTCCTGTTAAAAGCTGCGAAATGTCATTAGATTAGCGATTCCGGCGACGTAAAAATGCAGGGATATCCAGGTTATTGGCAGCAGACTTTGGAACACCAACGGTGGCAACTTCGAAGGGTTCAGCTATTTCTCGAGGCGAGTGAATCGGTTCAGGCGAGGGGGTATTTCTGATTTTTGAAGCCTGCTCTATCTTAAGCGCAATTCCAGGCATGACTTCTTCCAGAGTGGGCGCACCAAGTCCAGTGATTACAAGAATGACCTGGGCTCGGCCTTCCATCCGGTCGTCGTTTGAGACACCGAATACAATTTCTGCCTGATCACCCACACGGGCGTGGAGCTGATTTAATACTTCACTCACTTCAAATAATGTCAGATCTTCTCCACCGGTAAAGTTGGCGATGATCCCGGCAGCCTGATCGATAGAAATCTCCTCAAGAAGCGGGTGATCCAAAGCTTGATCAACGGCATTCTGAGCTTTGTTTACTCCTTTGCCATGACCAATGGACATGAAGGCACCCCCGCCAATCTTCATCAAACGCCGAACATGGGAGAAGTCAACATTAATCATTCCGGGTTCAGTAATCAGTTCTGTAATACCCTGGACAGCCTGGCGAAGAACATCATCTGCGAGGCGGAATGCGACTTCAAGTGGTAAATCCCGTGGGGCAACCATGAGAAGGCGGTCATTTGGAATTGCAATCAATGTGTCAGTATGCTTGGTTAACTCTACTAATCCCTGGTTAGCATTACGCTGCCTGCGTCCCATCTCAAATGAAAAGGGAGTGGTCACAATCGCGATAGTAACAGCACCCATTGAGCGGGCGATCCGAGCAGCTACTGGGATTGCGCCGGTGCCTGTCCCGCCACCCATGCCTGCTGTGAGAAAGACCATATCCGCGCCCTCGAGCGCCTCAGCGATGGCATGTTCACTCTCTTCTGCGGCTTGGCGGCCAATTTCAGGATTGCCGCCAGCACCCAAACCACGAGTTACCTGTGGACCGAGCTGGATTGTTTGTGTGGCAAGGCTGGTCTGGAGAGCCTGGTAATCGGTATTGGCAGACAAGAAATCAATCCCGCTAATCCCAAGCTCGACCATCCGATTAATGGCGTTGCACCCACCACCTCCCAATCCAACAACTTTGAGCACTGGTAAGGACGCTGAAATATCATTTGATTCGAATAATTCGGTCATTTATTACCTCCACCTATTTTTCTGCCAACTGTGTTGCAATACTCATGCCATCCCCACTGATGCGCTCAACAAGACATCCTGCATTTCTGAGCTGATCCAGATCAGCTTCAGGGAATTGTTCTGAGCTGCCTACAACTGTTACCCGCTCTGCCATACCCGCATAATTCAATGAAAATCCGATCATTGGACGGTACTTGCGGATGAATGGGCGGGCAGCATTGAGATGCCAGTCAGTGATGCCCCACTCGAATGCTGGTAGGACCAGGTAATGGGGGATAGGATGATTATTGAAGTGTGCTGAAGGTGCTTTTTGGCCTTCAGAGATTGGTAATGAATTAGCCCAAGAATGCCATCTGGTTAAACCATGGACTCTAGGACTGACTCTGTCGCTTGGCAGGTACCAGGCATGTGAAGCATCAGAACTATCTGGTTCGGCAGTGAGCAGCCAGAAATTTCCACACAAGACTTCTGGAGGAAGGTGATGGACAGTTGCCAGAGAAGGATTGTTCTTGGGAGTCGAGGCTGGTCCGGCTAAAGCCTGCGCCATAGCAACAGTGCGGCGAACATGGGCACTTTGATCGTGGGTTTCGGATTTTGGTTCTCCAGATGAACTGCCCAATTTGAGTAAAATAATTGGATGGGCTTCTCCCAAAACAGCTTGAGCAATGGCGATATACCAGTCATAAATGCAAAAGCCACGTTGGTCTTGCCCTGCCCCTTTAGTCTGGTATGGGCGAGCTTCTGGCCAATGCTCAGGTCCTCCGCTCCCCCAATTCAAAGGCCGATTACCTGCGAAGGCATTCGCAGAGATGGCTAAACGATCCAAGAGGTAGAAATTTCCGCGACGCTCGATGGCCTGGAGTGAGGATCGCAAGAATGCTGTATCCCAGTAATCACCACCCGGGGTGAGTGGGGGGAATACTGGGGTAAGACCAGATTTAGCAGCTGCCTCTGCGGGCGGTATAAATAGATCGAGAAAACGTTCAACCAAATCGTTCTGTGACCAGGAGGTTGGTGACCAGGAATCACGGTGATTTGGCGAATCATATAAAATCGCGTAATGCACTCCCCAGCGGGCATAATTGGTGAATAAGAGCTCTAGATCCCGGACTGGTGGCGACACTTCTAAGGGCAATTGAAAATGGAGGATAGGTTCGATATTGTGATTGATTAATCCATTGATAAAAAACTCGGGTATCGCCCGATTTCCTGGTGCGTTCAATGTCAGCCAAGATGCTCCAAGCGTCTTTAATTCTGGCAGCCAAGTGTGCAGATCACTTTCCCGGTAATGGTGATGATCGGGATAATAGTGAAAACCTATACGATTGTTTTGAGGGGGGGTATGAAATGTTGGCATGGTCTCGCTCCTTGGAAAAATGTTGCAAGAGGTGTGCCAGGAAAACAAGACCGGGTTGTTTTATTTCTTGGGGTGGATGATTTCCTCCGGCAGATGAGACAGGTCAAGGGCTGCATCGTCACAGAACAACATCCCTCGATCGATTACGTGGCGGAGCTGGCGAATGTTGCCTGGCCATTGATACTCCATCATTGCTTCCATGGCGCGTGGTGTTACATCTTCGATGTTGAGTCCCATCTGGGAGTTGTTCACCTTGATGAATAAACCCACCAGCTCTGGAATGTCATCTTTATGCTCGCGTAGAGCAGGCAGGTGCAGATCGACTACTTTCAATCGATAATACAAATCCTCGCGAAACTCCCCATCCGCCATCATTTGATGGAGATCACGATTTGAAGCAGCAATGACCTGGACATCAACTTTTATCATGTTGGTTCCTCCCACTCTGCGGAAGCTGCGTTCTTCCAAAACGCGCAGGAGTTTGACCTGGACATCGACCGGAGCAGAGGAAACCTCGTCCAGGAAGAGGATGCCTTCATCGGCAACCTCCATCAACCCTAGTTTGCGTTTTTCAGCACTGGTAAAAGCCCCCGCTTCATAACCAAAGAGTTCGGCTTCAAGGACAGTGGTCTGGACCGCAGGTAAACTAATGTCGATGAAGGGTTTTTCAGCGCGCGGTCCCATCTGATGGATGGCTCTGGCAAGGACTTCTTTGCCAGTCCCGGTTTCACCAGTTATCAGTACTGATACTGAAGCTTCAGCTGCCCGTTGGGCGTGATCTAGCAGGGTGCGCATGGCTGGAGACTGACCAACCACAAAATTGAGGTTCTTGTGTTGGGACTCTCTCAAATGGCTTAGTTCTCGCCGCATAGATACAACTTCGCCGGCACGCTGGATTGATTTCTCTAGTTCTACCAGATCTATCGGCTTTTGAAGGAAATCATGGGCGCCATTTTTCATGGCATATACCGCATTGTCGACATCGCCATGAGCAGTGATGACAATAAATGGGGGTCGATGCGGGATATGGAGAGTTTCTTCGAGGAGAACTGGCCCATAACCATCCGGAAGACGGACATCCAGCAGGACAATATCTGCACTGCCAATTTGCACCTGTTCGCGAGCTTCGCCGAGGGTGGCGGCATGTATTATTTCATACCCCTTTCCATCAAGAAAAGATGCAATGTTCAAGCGCGCATTTTCCTCATCATCAACGATCAGGACGGTCAGACTCATTATGTTTTAGGCCTCGTTTTCTTGGGATAGTGGGAAGACTACCTGAAATACAGTTCCTCCTGGGACACTAGAGACACTGATCCTGCCTTTGTGGGCAGTCACGATTCGCTTGGCGATGGATAAACCTAAACCGGTTCCATTTCGATTTGTGGTAACGAAAGGCTCAAAGATGCGATCGATAAGATCTTTAGGGATACCAGGACCATCATCGATCACGTTTACTTCAACGTGTTGGCGACCACCCTCGATTTGGGATGGCCGGATATGAAGTGAGAGTATACCCCCGGTTACCTTCATTGCTTCAACAGAATTGCCAATCAGGTTGCTGAAGACTTGTTCAAGCGCTCGTGGGTCTCCGATAATGGTGGAATTCTTTGCAGTTGATTCGAATTCATGTTTGACTTTCAAGCGTGCCAATCTCGGGCGCCACCGTTCTAATAAAGCTGGGAGAAGCTCTCCAAGATCTACTTGCTGATATTTATTTTCGGGTGGACGCGAAAAGGTCAAGACTGATTGCATCAGATGGGTCAGTCGATTGCAATCATCATTCAGGCGGCCAATTACATCCTGGTTCGGATCGTCCGATGGCAAATTCATAGCCATTAATTGCAGTCCAGTGCTGATATTGTTGATCGGGTTGCGGACCTCGTGGGCAAAAATGGCGGTGACTTCACCTAATAAGGCGCGCTGCTCTAATTGCTGATTTCGAACCTCAAATTCTTCATGGGCACTTAAATCGCGGAGAAGAACGATTATCCCATCTATTTCCTCACTTATGATCAAGGGGACCGTGCTTATATGAGCTAAAAAGGCGACCCCATCACGACGATGTAAGTGAACTTCTCCTAGATTGGGTGTGGCGATGCCCTGTTGAGCTGCCTGAAGCGCAGGGATCAAGTTTGAGGGTCCGATGAGGACATTACTTACAGGTTGACCACAAATCTCGCTGGTAGCATAGCCCAACAGTGTCTCTGCCTGAGAATTCAGCTCTTCAATAATTAAATCTGCTGAAAGCAGCACGATTCCATCTTGAGTTGTTTCCTTAATCGTCTCACCGACCAGGAGATCGTGGCGCATATTTATCTCTCTGGTGAGAATGTTTTCTCTGAAGGAGGATTGGGAAATGATACTTGTGAGTGTGGCGGAAAGAATTTTTGCGATACCAGCGGAATCATTTGTTAGCTTACCATTATAGTCAGCCAAAACTAAAATTCCAACAAAGGCCTCCTCATCACCCAATGGATATGTATGGATGTAAGCTAAATTTGCTACTCGGGCAGCCCGAAATAATGAATTTGAAGATCTTTTTCCTGGCTCCCAGGTTACTGGTTGGAGGAAAACTTCAATTTCATCCGGCTCAATAATTTCTGGTAATACATCCGGAGATCCTTGAGTCAATGACCTTTCCATTCCAGGCTGGTCTGGAGTAACCAAGTAAAGCGACAGGATATCTGCACCAGTTAAGTTACCTCCAGAATCAAGAGCTGCCTGAAGTGCATATTGCGAATCAGATATCTGTCCAGCAGATGCCAAGGAATACAGGTCATTCAAGCGCTCTAATTTTCGACGCTTTTCCGCTGCATCTAATTCGCGCAGCTCTGATGGCTCTAGGACTAATATGCCCCAGATACCTTGTGGATCCAGGCGGGCAAATTGAACCCGAACTTCCAGGCTTGAACTGTGGCGAGTGGTTAATTTGTCTATATATGTTTCGGATTTGTGAGACCCCGGATAATCTTGAATATGGTTTGACAGGAATGGCAAAAGATCTACCAATTTGAAATTTATCAGCTCTTCCTTGGTAAAGGCGGTTAATTCAGTCGCTTTGCCGTTGGCAAGTATTATGCATTCCTTTTCTAAATCGAGCAGAAGGGAGGCTTGGGGTAAGAAATCTAACAGGTTTTC
>JBEQLH010000120.1:0-8545 GCA_040326075.1 Anaerolineales bacterium | reverse complement strand
TCTGGTTCTACCCCAAACCCTCTCCCTGCCCGCAGGATGATCCTTTCAACCTGATCCATTTGATCGCATGCATAACGGGTCAGGATATTGGCGATCCCCGGGGAGAAACCACAACCCACCAGCGCGGTTTTGCCAATATTGATGAATTCCTGATGGTATTTTGGGTCCTCACCAGAGGTCCAATCTTGCAAGAATTTTGTATTGCAGGCCGTATCGACATAATGCGCCTGGCATTCAAGAGCAGCTTCCATGATCAGGCTGTTGTACTCGATCAGCGTGAAGTTAAAGATCAGGTCCACACCTTGAGCCGCTTTGATCAGTTCACCCTTTTGACTGGCATCCAATTTTAATGGGTTGATCTTCTGGCTGTTAATCCTACTGGCAACTTTTTTGGCAAAGTCGAAATTAATATCCCCCAACCTGATTTCTGTGATGCCCTCCTCTCCAGCCAATATTGCCGCACAGGGACCACCCTGTGCCCCGGCTCCTACGATCAAAACCTTCTTCATATTGCGTCACCTCTAAGTCTGCTTTGATTTGATGAACATTTTCTACTGATAATTATAGATAATAAAATCGCTCCCGGTCAACGAGGAGCGATTTAGTTTTGAAAGCTGAACTAGATGTGCTGTTTAAGTGAAACGCCAATTGCGACACAACCTTATAGGCGCGGCCTGTATAGGACCTTTCTCACCATTGGCATAATCTTGAAAGGGAGAGTGATTATGCCGCCTGCCATCCCCTTGCGAACCCCCTCAATAACAGATTAGATTATCAACTTATTGAATTCTGTACAGCGTGCCGGAATAGGATCGGTCACGACCGCAGATCCAGGGCAGGTCGATCGAGGTGGCTGCATTGAGGGTGCTCCCATCGGCTGATACCGTGCTGGTTAAATCTACGCCAATATTGAAACCGCTGATATTAAAGCTTGTGTTCACGGCCAGCTTGTTTGGGTTGTTGGTTAACGTCCTGCCGCTGGCTGATTGCGCCATGGCGGGGATTTGTGTCTTCCCGCATACCCCGGCGTCCACGAATAACCCTTCACCAAGATATAACCTGCCGTTTACCACACCATTCCGGTGGGTCATTTGCAGGGCGATTGGGGCGCGGCTGTTGTTATCGCCGTACAAGACCCCGGAAAATACACCTTCAAAGGGTCCCACGCCCGTAAGGCTCGATGAATTTGAAATCGCCGCAGGCTCCGCTGCGAAAACTGTGCCAGCTGTCAGGCCTGATATAAGCATCACTGCTGCCAGCATTCCGAACAAAAATTTCTTCATTAGTTGATCTCCTTCATGACCAATTAGATTCTATAAACTGGCTGAAGTGTAGCAAATCGGGGTTATTCTTGTCTTTATAGGAGTCTAATTCTTAGCTTAAGGGCACCTTAAGGAATAGATCTTGATCAGCCGTCAGGTATGGCCAAGCTCAGTTTTGCTGTTCTACGGTTGTATCACTGTAATTGCGAATGCTCAGTCGATGAACTCATAGAGTTCCCATTGGATGCATTGACCCTCCTATAAAATTACCTGCATCCCAATAAAGTGAAAACCGCTTGAATTGAAAATCAAGCGGTTCAAATGACATTATCCCGAAATGTTGCACTCGCTTTCAGGTGTTATTGCCTCCAACTGGCAGGTTGTTCTCTGGAAATTGAGGGATAACGGTGAAATCAGGAATACCTACCGCCAGATTATATTGGCAAATGTGAACCCAATTCGTCGGGTTGGGGTCTTCATGGCTTGAAGGTTACTTCGAGGGTATAGAAATCCGCGAATCCAGATTATTAGGATTATTCCACGATTGGATCGATTGCTTACAGTAAATATATGGCGCCAACCACGCCTTCAACAAACTCATCGGGCATTTCTTGTGCAAATTTGCTTTTCGCCTGAAAACCAGTGCAGTGGCTTGGAATTACTAACTGTGGTCCGATACTTTTTATCTGATCGACCGTACGGTTGATCTCCTCATCGCTCGCCCCTCCCAGGTGGAATCCACCAACGATGGCATATACCCGATCCATACCAAATATGTTCCTGACCTGGTTTACTGTATTCACTATCCCGGAATGCGCGCAACCGGATAGAACAACCAAACCTTTTCCTTTTACATTGATCCCGATAGCCTGATCATCCTCCATGTCATCAGGGTTAAAATCAGAGCCATGACGAAAACGGAGCTTTCCCGATCGACCATATTTCTCAAAGCTATCTCTGGGAATAAAGCCTGTCGTGCAGCACCCCGTTCCAAGTTCATGAGGCTCTCGGGATGTGATTATATTTGCCCCGGCAGCCTCCCATTCTTGCCGGGGAGGTGGCAAGAAAGGACCTACCATGGTGCCATCATCCTTCACTCCCCAACGCTCTCTAAAAGCAGCGGGGTGGGCCACGATTGGTATTCGATGGCTTTCGATCCAGGCCTCAATTTCATTTGCTGTCAAATTCTGATCCCATTCCTTATCCTTGGGCAATAAATCCTTCCAGTTCAACAATTCTGTTATGGCAGCATAATGATCGAGGTGACCATGGCTGAGGGCGATCTTTGCAATAGAACCAGGATCTATCTTCATGCGGCGCATATTCTCTTTTAGAGCAACTCTCGATACACCAGCATCCCAAAGAATCCTGCTTTCTGAGTTATCGAGACCAATCAAGACAGAGAAGCCATGTTCTGCTAATAATGGCTCATCGGAAAAATACTTGATTTGATCGCTGGATTTCAGCATCAGATCAGCCTTATTGTCGACCAGAACTGTTAATGAGACATGTTCAGCTTGTCCGAAATTGTTGATCTTGGTCATTGTGCAAACCTGCCTCTCAATATTATATTTTTATTGGTTTTCAACACATTTTTAGCACTCAATTTCTTATTAATGAATTCAATTATCGTTTTGTGCTCAGTCCAACTGATTATACATCTTCACTGATCACAAGTTCAATCGATCAAAATTTGGTTCTACTGATTGACATCATCTCTTTTGTGATTAGAAACAAAGAACCGCGGTATTGGAAGCGGTTTATTTACAACTGATGACCCTAACCGGACCTGGTCCGAACCGCCTTCCCCTTAATTTTAGGTTGGAAATCATCTTTGGGGGCAAAGAGTCTATAAGGAATTACTTATTTGAATGATAAATTCACCGCCAAATTTCGTTAAGTAACGCTGGCGTTACCCTTTTTATCCCTTTGTAAACAAAATGCGACATCCATATATCGAGTAAGGAATATTTGTCGATATGTGTGCAATGGTCCATCCCTGGAATTCTCATGTCTGCCCCACTCATCACCACCAACCTCCTCCACTTGGAACGCCTGGTAGCCAGATACGGATGTTCTAAACACTAAAGGAAGGAACAAGTATCCTATTTTTTGAGTACAGCCGGGATTGAGAAGGTGGCGAGAAGGCAGCTGGATCTTCGTTGTAACCACAGTAATAAAGTAATGCTACACATCACTCATCATTGGAAATCTCAAAGATGCTTTTCCCTGATCTGAGCAAATTCCAAGGAGAGCGATTTTGCTCTTGTGTACTCGATGATGATTGCCACGCATTCCTAGGGACTTAGCACAGATGTGTCCAATTCCACATCGTAGATCGTCTTAGTATGCACCGGGTGGAATTGCAACCTGGCCATTCTATCCTTCTGCTCTTTCCTCTCTTATTCACGCCTTTCCAACTCTGCTAACGGACAATGGACACCTACGAAGCGTACGTATAAACCCTCAAACAAATTCATCAGGCTCTCTAACCAGGGAGGCTCAGATTCCAGCACATATTCCATGGTAACCAGGTTCCCGGCATGCGCTATCGCTGATCCTGCCGCATGGAAGCCCTGAATGATTTTCGCCCATTCCTGCTTAACAATTTCTTTCTTCTCCCACAGTTCCTGCTGGTATACGCTTAGGTAATCGTCAATGCACCAATGGATACAAAGGGTCTCTATATTTTTTGAAGAGCCTTGGCGATTGAGCTTTTACCAAAAATAGAAGTTCCGTTCAGGAAAATGATATCCGCTTTCATGGTTTCTTTCATTAAAACATCGTTCCCATTAGTGATGATTGTTACCCAATCTATACTGATGCTGACAAGAATTCAATATTTACTGCAGCATCATTAAGGCGATGATCTGTGACCGTTCTGTAACCCCTCGTCACGAAACGATTGCATTCTTGAAATTGGTATGTAACAACCGAAATGTAATATAGGTATAATTCAACTAAAATTAGTTACATACGGAGATGTACCAATGGCTAAGAAAATCCAAAAAACCTACATTATTGCGGGGATTATGATTTTGATCCTGGCAACCACGGCATGCGGAACATTCCAGGTTGGGGTTGAGGCCCCTGCACCGGTTCAAGATACAGAACTTATCAGCGAGAATCAAGAACCAGAATTGGAGTTTACTGCCCTCGGAGAAGCCGAAAGCCAAACCGAAGATGAACCTGCTCCCGAACCTGCCGAGGAAATCCCCGAATCCCCAATCACGATCGCCGTGATCGCCTGGCTGGGCCATATCGCCAGCCTGCCCGAAGGCAGCCAGTACGATGATTTTGTAATTCTCTCCCCTCAGGGAACTGGAGAATTTGGTCTGACCGGCGCCACCCAAGAGATCGAGGCCGAAATCCGCACCCTGCGGGATGCTGACGGTCCCAGCGAATATGTCCACCTGTGGGGCATGCTGTCCTGCGATGTCGAAGATTACAATGGCTGCCAGATCGCGGTCGACCGCCTGCAAAATGGATATCGAAATGGTGCACAATACTCTGAGGGTGAAGTTGTCGACGGCTGGATGGGGACCATCACCGCCAGCACTTTCAATATGGGGACCGCCTACGTCTTCGAGTTGCTAGGTACGTTCCCCATGTGGTACGGCATCGACGCCAGCCAGGATGAATCTCTCCAGGCCCAGATCGAAAGCCTTCGAGATACTGGGGCAGTCGTCAAGGTAAGTGGCAAGCTGATGGTCGGCATCCCCGATGTAAACGGTACTCGCATCGAGGTCTCCGAACTGGATGTGATTGAAGCTGGCACGGAGGAACAACCTGCCCTTGAAGACACATTCGATCCTACCGCAGATTGGCCAGTCTTCATCAACGACCGTTATGGCTACCAGATTAAAACTCCCCGTGAGGCTACCATAACACTGTATGGACCGATGGGATTCATGCCTGATGATGTGCCCGATGGCATGACTGGTGACCAGTACATGGACCAACTGCAGAAAACACTCACCGATCGATTATGTGTATACATAGAGTATTCCCTGGGCTTCATCTACATCTCGGCACCGCCCAATCAGGAGAAACTCTACGTCCACTGCGGAATCCCAGCCCCTGGAGCTGGAGATCACATCGCAAAGATTGAAATGGTCGGCATCGGAGATCAGCTCTACCAGGCTAATGGGATGGAGTGGATCAGCGGCGGGCCCTCGCCCTCCGGAGAGACGCTGGATCTGCACAGCGAGACCTTCTGGATCGATTTGGATGACGGTACCCGCATCGCTTACGGCGCAACGTATCGGACTGATGCTACCTATGAAGATTACCTGATGAAGACAAAGGAGATGCTGCTGCAAATCCTGGCGACCTTTGAGGCGATGCCATAACGCACACTCACATTATTTCTAGAATTAATTCAGTCCAAACATTAATCTACTCAAAGATTAATCTGAGTGAAGAAGCACATATTCGCAAGTGCAGTCCACCAGAAGGTGAAAACGAGAATGTGTAATAAACCAGTGCTGCTAGTGAGCTTATCACTGATTTTTCTCACGCTGACTGCCTGTGCGAAATCACAGCCAGAGCCGATCGTTGAGCCAGAGATAGTCGTTGAGCCGGAAGGGCCAGTCAACATACGCAACCCTGTTGAATTCTACTGCACCGGGCTGGGTTACGAGTTTACAACCCGCGAACGCAAAATTGACAAACAGGAGCCCCAATCTGAAAAGCCTGTTGAACCCACACTTGATACACTCGAGGGTCCTCAACCTGGTATTCCCGTTATACCAGACTATTACGAGTGGGTCGTGTGTGCCTTCCCAGATGGGAACGAGTGTGAAGAGGAAGAGTTCAGGTCGGGTCGTTGTGGGCAAGAATATACCTACTGCGTACAGCAAGGTTACACGCTGGAGCCAGGTGTAAGCTCAGCTACCTGTGTCTTCACCGATGGCTCGTCTTGTCCGGAATTAGAGTTCTTCAACGGCAGCTGCGGTCCGGATACCAACCAGAAAACCGAAGTCTCTTCGAAGGGGTCAATAGAAATCCAATGTGCCGAGTTTGATGAGTACCAGCACATCACAGCTGATATAGAAGCTGTTGTTAGCGATGAATTCACAATAACTTTATGTTCTAATGCTTCAACTGGTTTTCAATGGTCAGAACAAGCTGACACAAGCAACCAAGATCTAGTTGATCAAATCAGCCATGTTTTCCAAGGTCCTCCTGAGGAGGATCAACCTCCTCCGCCAGGAGCAGCTGGTAATGAAATGTGGACATTCAGGGTGCTAAAGGAAGGAAATAGTTCCATATCATTTGAATACAGCCAGGATTGGGATGGTGGCGAGAAGGCAACATGGACTTTTGTTTTGAACGTATTGGTAAAGTAATGTTATGGCAATAATTGGGGGTCTAAATTTGGATCATGGGAAATTCTATAAATTAGAATCCGGACTCGAACCGATAATCACCGGATTTAAGAGTGTTTGTATCAATCTCAATCCCCAAATCATCTAATTTTTCCCTGTTTTCAAAGCGCAGCATATACATAAACCGATCTGCAGGCATGTCGAGTGGATCCATTGTCCTTAAATGCAGGGAGAACGGGGTGTTTTTCACTCGTTCTCCTGTTAGCAGGACAACTCTTGCGGCGATGACCCCCGCAGGACTCGAATTGATGCTCCCCGACCTTGAGGGGGGACCTGCAACCATGTCATGGAAAAGTTAACAATTAAGAGTCCCAGCTGTTATCGTCTATCCCTTGAAAATGTGTCTATAAATTCTGTGGCGGTTGCCCCAGGCTTGCACCGAACATATAGAAAGAATGAAAGACGACTCTCGGCGGATTAAAGGTTGAGCTAGATTGTTCCAGATTATAAATAAACGACTTGTGATGTGATCCATAGCGGAACCGTTCCGAACAACCGACACCATTATTTCCGGCTGTTTTCCCATTGTTGGGGGAATAAATCAAGAATTAAAACCTTATTCAGAATATTATTTCGACCGATAGAATCCTCAAACAACTCTGCCGTTCCCTGTCTGCTTTACCAATAGTTGCACCCAAAACTCTCATTTTCTAAGGGATGGCTCCATTCCGGTGCTACCGTGTAAAAAAATAATATAGAATGATAGTAGAATATTAATAACTTATGGATACAAAACCAAGGCTCCTTTTAGTAGACGATGAAACAGCTATAACGGATAGATTGGCGCCATTCTTAGCTCGAGCTGGATTTGAGGTGAAGGTCGCCGGGGATGGTGAAGCTGCCCTGAAGGAAATCGTCTCTTATACTCCTGATTTGATCGTCCTGGATGTCCTGATGCCTCGAATAGATGGGCGTGAGGTTCTCCGGCGATTACGACAAAAGGGGGATTGGACTCCAGTTATCCTGCTAACTCAGGTAGGTGAATCCGCCGAACGCGCCATGGCTCTGATGGAAGGAGCGGATGACTACATCAACAAGCCATTCGATCCAAATGAATTGGCTGCCCGGATCAAGACGGTTCTCCGCAGGTCAAGCCCAGGTCAACCACCCCTTACTGTCGCAGAGCGACTGAGAAGCGGTGATTTGGTAGTCGACCGAACAAAACGTCGCGCTTATCTGAAGGCTATTGAGATCGATCTCTCTCCGAAAGCCATGTCTTTGCTTGAATACATGGTCACACACCCGGACGAACTGCTTAGTAGAGATCGTCTTCTCGATGCTGTCTGGGGTTGGGATTATCCTGTAGGCACAAGAACAGTTGATACTCGCGTCGCTGAGCTGCGTCGAGTCTTGGGCGACGATCCTGGTGATCCTCAATATATTGAGACCATTCCCGGACAGGGATATCGTTTTGTTGGAAAGGTTGAGAAAACCTCATGAAATGGTGGGGATGGATCCTCTCTCTCCTGCCAGCAACAATTGGAATCCTGATCGCATTTCTCGCCACAAATGGAGTTATAAATAATCCGGTCCTATTCTTGCGGGGAAAATTTTCAGCATTAGCGATCCTTATTGGTGGGACCTTCTCGATCATCATTATCGCTATTGCTCAACTTTGGATTTATTACCAGAAAAAACAAAAGGTAGAAATTCGGGAAGTACAGAAGCAAGCCAGTGAAGATCGTCGCCGGTTTCTACAAAGGCTGGACCACGAACTTAAGAACCCGCTGACGGTTATCCAGGCCGGGCTGACAAACATGACCTACGAGCCTTTGGGTGATTACCTGGCAAATGAAGTTTCCGCCGTCCAGGTTCAGGTGCTCAGGATAACTCGGTTGGTTGCTGATCTGCGTAAACTAGCAGCTTTAGAGGTAACGCCTTTAGAGACGACTG
>JBEQLH010000119.1:0-8604 GCA_040326075.1 Anaerolineales bacterium | reverse complement strand
CAGGGCGCGACCAATGTTCTCAGGATTCGTGACGATCGCCTGCTTACCGCCCGACTCCAAGAACCAGACAATGGCCTGCATCTTAGGTTCCATGGATCCTTTGGCAAAATGCGTACCTTCAGCCAGGTATTTCTTAACCTCGGCAAGGGTCATATGGCTTACCCATTCTTGATTGGGTTTTCCAAAGTTAAGGGCAACTTTTTCGACCGCAGTTGAAATCAACAGCAAATCAGCTTCAAGCAATTGGGCCAGCAAGCTGCTGGCGAAATCTTTGTCAATTACCGCCGCGGTTCCTTGGAATTGGCGGTTGCCAACATCGATCACCGGGATGCCCCCACCCCCAACTGCGATAACGATAACTCCCGTATCCACCAGGGCTTTGATCGATGCAAACTCCACCACCTCGACCGGGAGCGGTGATGCGACAACCCGCCGCCAGCCGCGACCGGCATCTTCGACAACCTCCCATCCCAAATCTTCTGCCCTGCTTTGCGCCTCAGCCTGGTCCATAAATCCCCCGATTGGTTTTGAAGGGCTCTTAAATGCTGGATCATTCCGATCGACTAGAACCTGTGTAATGATTGTTGATACTGGCTTATTCACCCCACGTTTGTGGAGCTCATTTTGCAGATTCTGCTGTAACGAGTAACCGATAGCTCCCTGGGAATCAGCGCCACAAACATCAAGTGAGAGCTCGTGCATACCCGCTACTTTGTGGGCTATCTCTGAACGGCGAAGAATGAAACCCACCTGCGGTCCATTGCCATGCCCAATAACCACATCCCAACCGGCCTCAATCATTCCCGCGATGTGCTGTGCGGTTTCCTTGGCCGCATCGTATTGATCTTCCACAGTCTGGTGCTGCTTGTCCTTGATTAGGGAATTGCCACCAATGGCGACAACAGCAATTTTTGATTCAGCCATAATCTCACCTCATCGTCAAAGCCATAACGGCTTTTTGGACGTGCATTCGATTTTCAGCCTCATCAAAAACGACTGAATTTGGACCATCCATCACCCCATCGGTGACTTCAACATTTCGATCTGCTGGGAGTGGATGCATATAAATTGCATCCGGTTTGGCCAGCGCCATCTTGCGTTCATCGGTTATCCAATGCTCGTATTTTTTGACAATCTGGGCACCCTCATCAGCATCAGGAGTATGAACCATCGCACCCCAGGATTTTGCATAGATGATATCAGCATCTTTGAAAGCAGCTTCCATATCATCAACCACCTCAAATCCTGCACCATGTTGACGAGCTTGATCGCGCGCCTGATCCATTATATCTGGCATAAGCTTGAACTCAGGCGGGTGGGCCAATACGACATCCAACCCAAAGCGCGGCATCTGAAGGATTAAGCTCTGCGGAACCGACATCGGTTTCTGGTAGGAGGCAGCGTAAGCCCAGGAGACAACCATCTTCTTTCGTCGCAGGTCACGCCCTTTCTTTTCTATGATTGTCATCAAGTCTGCCAGAATCTGAAACGGGTGGTAGATCTCACACTGCATGTTCAACACAGGTTCTCTGGATGCTTCTGCAACCAGGTTTTGATACCTGTTCCCGACACCCCAATCAACGTGGCGGATGGCAATCCCATCAAAATATCGCCCAAAAATTTCACCGATTTCCTTTTCAGTATCTCCATGAGAAATCTGGGTGGTCTTAGATTCAATGAATGCCGCATGACCACCCAATTGTGCCATACCGGCTTCAAACGATCCCCGCGTACGGGTGCTGGAAAAAAAGAACAGCATCGCCAGGACCTTATCCCGCAAGTATGCATGAGGTTCACCCAAGGCACGTTTGCGTTTAAGGTCAAAAGCTACGTCCAATACCGTTTCAACCTCTTCTTTGCTGAAATCCAGATCACCGATCAGATCTCGGCCGCGTAAATCTGTCTGCATATCAATCTCCTTTATTCCATCGCCCCAAGGATTAATGCCAGCAATGCCATGCGGACAACTACCCCTTTGTAAGCTTCGATCCAATAACGGGCATGCTTTGTGTCATCTACTTCAACCGGGAGTTCATCCATTCGCGGCAGGGAATGCAGAATGATGGCATCCTGTTTAGCCTTGCGCATCAATTCCTTGGTGACTTTGTAATTTGCGGGGGTCATGCCAACATCACCTGTGCGCTCATCGCGGGACTTGGTGTAATCCGGTTGCACTACCGGTTCCATGTAAATCACATCCACTTCCCCAATCGCCTCTTCAACATGCTCGATCTCGCGGTAATTGAGATTTAGGGCTGTGATCTCTTCTTTGAATTCATCAGTTAAGCTCATGTCCGGGGGAGAGACGTAAAATGCCTCGATGTCAAATTGGGTCATGGCGTAGGATATGCTGTGCATGGTACGCATGCGCATATCCCCGATTAATAAGAACTTTAAACCATCTAAGCGTCCTTTCTCGCCCAGGATGGTATAGAGATCGGTCAGTACTTGAGTGGGATGTTCACCCCACCCGTCACCGGCATTGATCACCGGGATGCTGGCCCATTTAGCGGCTTCATGAGGTGCGCCCTGCTGAAAATGGCGCATCACGATTGCATCACCATAGAACTCCAACATCCTGACCGTATCTTTGATCGACTCCTGGTAAAAATCTCCAGCCCTGGTCATCTTAGCATCTGAGAAACCCAGCACATGACCGCCCAGCCTGTGCATGGCAGCTTCATGGGCCAGCCTTGTACGGGTGCTGGGTTGGTAGAATGCAGTCACCAGGCTCTTGTGAGCCAGCAGGTCTGTGTTGCGTCGATCGCGGGCGAATGGTGCTAAACGATCGGCTACCTCAAATATGCGGAAATATTCCTCCCTTCCAAAATCCTTGAGTGATAGAATGTCACGTCCATTGAAACTTCGCATTTACAACTCTCCTTATTCGAAAATTTTTTATATTCGAGATTTCGCAATATGGTCTTCGATTATTTACTTTAGCAGCGCATAAATGGGCACTTCTAAGCTTAGGTCAATTCCCGGACAACGTGAAATCGGAAATATCCTGGCAAGAAATAACTGTAAGTACAATCAACAACTTTACCGTCCAGAGCAAACAAGCGGGAGTCGAACTTAAGGATTGCATCTCCACGTTGGATATGAAGCGCCTTAGCAATTTTTGGATCAGCAGCGACCGCCGCGATTTCACAGTGAGAGTTCACCAGCTGCGGTTCTCCTCGTTTGATCAACAAGTCTAATACCGACCCGCTGAAGCCCTGGTTCACTTCATCTGGAGAGAGTATCTCTTCAGGTAAGATGTCCACTAAATATGCAACCGGACGTCCCTCAGCTAAGATAACTCTGGATACAGATACGACCATACATCCCGGTTCAAGACCTAATATTGTACATTCTTCACTTGTTGCTGGACGCTGTTCAACATTAATCTTCCCCGGTGATACAGGAAGCTCCGTTCTCCTGGCTAACGTGTCAATGGATTCAAGCACCTCCAGACCGCTCTCAAGCACCTGAGTCGGGCGGACGACGAAAGTACCCACCCCCTGCCGACGAAGGAGTAAGCCTTGAGTCTCGAATGTGCGCATCGCTTCTCTTAATGTTGCCCGTGAGACACCCAGCTGTTGAGCCAGCTTCGGTTCAGTCGGCAATCGATCTCCTGATTCAGTGGAAGAGATAATTCGAGCCAAATCTTCGTGTAAACGTTGTGATAAGGAATTAGGTTTCGTTGATGAATTCGCCATGATAGGAATGTGCGTGTGTTCTCCTTTTAGACCTCAAAAACAGGTATTGTCTCAAACATTGTTACATCTACCAGACCCAAATCAGATATCCGTAGTTCAGGGATCACGACCAGCGCTAAAAAGCTCAGCTGCATGTTAGGATTGTTCAAGTCACATCCACAAGCTCTGAATCCATCGAGAACGGTCGCAGCCTGTTCTGCGACAATTTCTGCTCGCTCATTTGACATCAATCCAGCAATGGGCAGCGCAACCTGGCCTATCACCTGACCTTCTCGCAGGACCACCTGCCCGCCTCCAATTTCCGCCAGGATTTCGGTTGCTTTTGCCATATCCGCCTCATTTGTGCCAACCACGATCATGTGATGACTATCATGAGCCACGGTCGTTCCGATTGCGCACGGAACATTGAACCCAAAACCCTGCACCAATCCCACCTGAACACCACCGGTCCCCTTATGCCGTTCAACCAGGGCAAGCTTTGCGATATCACGGCCCATATCAACCTGCACCTCTCCATCAGTCACAGGTAGTTCCAGCTTAAGGTGGCGTGTAGTTACATGATTTTCGATCACCCCGATCACATTCGCTGTGATTGTGGTGGAGTGAGGTTTCATAGAAGATGGTAGCTGCAGTCGAAAATCTTCTGCACTCAACCGCTGACCCAGGTGAACAGATGATTTTACCCATTCAGGATATTCATATATGGATAGATCGAGCAAAATCTTTCCATTTTCAGCGACCAAATGCCCACGGCTGATGACTTGCTTGATTTGTAATTGCGGTAGGTTGTCGACGATTAACACATCCGCATATCTCCCCGGAGCGATCATGCCAATTTCGCGCGCAACACCAAAATGCTCGGCAGTATTGATGGTTGCCATTTGAATAGCGGTCATGGGAGCTAAGCCCTGGATGATGGCTCGTCTGACAACTTTGTCCATGTGCCCTTCAGTGACCAACGTCCCTGCGTGGGAATCATCTGTGCACAGGAGAAAATGCCGGGAATCTAGTCCCATTTCGGTGATCGCCCGCACCTGCTCATCGACATCCTTCCAGGCTGATCCATCGCGGAGCATAACTTTCATTCCCTGGCGAACCCGAGCCAGCGCATCCTCAATACGGGTGCCTTCATGATCATCTTCTGGGCCACCGGCAGCATAAGCATGGAAAGGCAGCCCTATGTCAGGTGAAGCATAATGCCCACCAATTACCTTTCCCGCCTGGCGGGTTTCCCCCATTTCGGCATGCATTTTCTCATCGGCCATGAAAACTCCGGGGAAATTCATCATCTCTCCCAGACCGATGATGCCATCCCAGGACATGGCTTCAGCCACATCTTCCGGTCCAATGCTGGCGCCAGGTGTTTCTAAACCAGGTGCGGAAGGGACGCAACAGGGCATCTGCACCCAAACGTGAATTGGCTGCACAGCCGCTTCATCGACCATCAAGCGTACTCCCTGCAATCCGAATACATTGGCAATCTCATGCGGGTCGATGAATATTCCGGTTGTGCCGCGCGGAATAACTGTGCGCACAAACTCCGTCACGGTCACCATGCCGGATTCGACATGCATATGTGCATCCAGAAGTCCGGGAACCAGGTATTTATCGCCTGCATCGATGATCTCAGTCTCATCACCAATGGTGTGGTTGGCGTCTGATCCAACATAAGCAATGCGTTCGGATTTAACCGCAATGTCTGTAGCTGGGATGATCTCTCCTGATTGGACACACAACCAGCGACCGTTCTGGATGACTAAATCAGCGGGAGTTCGCCCCATGGCGACATCCACAAGCGTACGGGTTAAGCTTGATATTGATTGTGCAGACATGGAAACCCTTTATTGAACCTATTCAATTTATCATACTTCGAATGTTGTAAGTTTTCCATCAATTTGCGTGAAGCAATGTTGTGGTCTTTAATCAGTTTGGGTAGATCGAGAGTAGCAAAATGCCCTTCTTTTACAATCAATTTTCCAGCAGCAACAGTGTAAATTATATGCATTGGTGAACAAAAGATGACAGCTGCAGCTGCATCATGCAGTGCGCCGGCAGAATCCAATCCTGCCACCGCGAAAAAAAAGACCACCGTCAGAAACTTCCCGGCGCTGGTCATTCATGGTCACCAATTTTGTTGTGTTCTTAATTAAGAGGGTAGACAAGGTAATCTTCCTATCAGGGGCTCTTGATTAGAATGAAACCTTTTGTCAGACAACATCTAGTTTAGCAAAGAACCGCCTCCTTGTCAATTGTCTGACAACTTACTAGATTTTCCAGGACTCCTGTCAACTAGCTTTAATCGAATATTCATTCAACATTCGATTATCGAAACCCTATCCTGACCTGGAACGGATTGTTCGGTTCTTCATTTTACAGATTAGAATAGAAAATTAATCCTCTCTTAACGCTGAATACCCCGATAATCCAATATGATTGTATAATCAAAGACGGTTTTTCTTGAACAAGATCCAAGAAGGGTTTGTTGGACTTCCATGAAGCACAATGAGCCAACGTTTCTTGTGTGCTTTCAATGAGAAGATATCTAGAATTCGTAGTGAATCGTATTGCGATGATTAATTTCCAGAAACTGTAAGTCTTTTTTATTGGTCAAGCCAAATGTCAACCGTCCATGCACAATTTACAACCAGATGGTTGAACTAGAAGGAGAAATAAGTGAGACGTAATCCAATTCGTTTATCGACATTGATTGTTGGTATGCTGTTGCTTACCATTTTCTTCTTTGGCGTGGGTGGTGAGAGTGGAATTGCTTCACAGATCAAAGGAGCCGCGGCTTCAACTGAGGGACTTGGGGGAAGTGAAATTACTATCCATTTTGTATCAACCAGTGAGAGATCAGAATCACTTCCCTGGACCAAAGAGGAAATGCTGGCCGCGAAACCTTATCCATTAGAGAGAATGCCGGGTGAACCAGCAGTCAGCCTTGAAGCTGCCATGCCGGATGGAAATCCGGTTGTGATCCCCGGTTCTCCCCCTAAAGGTACAAACCAAGCTATTGCGACCAATCCAGACTCGATAACTCTCTCAAATACTGCCCAACTCGGGATCAGTGAACATCCACCATACATACGCTATGAAAACTTCGATTCTTATACGGAATATCCATACTCCACCGTGGGAGTTTTATTTTTCAAGCAGTATGGTGTTGGCTACCGGTGTTCCGCAGCTTCAATAGGTAATAACGCCGTCTGGACTGCGGGTCACTGCATCCATGCCGGGGATGGCAGCGAGGCGGGCAGGTCAAAAGAGGTGATCTTCATCCCAGCTTATAATAATGGAGCAGCTCCATTTGGAGTATGGAAGGCTTTCGCTGTACTCACCCATCAGGAATGGGAAATGAACGGTAATTTGAGCTACGATATTGGTGGAGCCATCCTGGAACCTATTGGAGCAGAAAAGATAAGCGAAGTAGTCGGCAATCTAGGTTTTTCAGCTAACCTCGATAACAACCGCCACTGGTTCAATATCGGTTACCCGGCAGCTCCACCTTTTGATGGTTTTCGGCAGCAAATCTGCACCGCATCCTTCGCGTACAACGATAAAAATATGAACAAGTCTTACCCGGTGGGCATAGGATGTGATATGACCGGAGGTTCCAGTGGGGGTCCGTGGATAATTAATTTCAGCGGTGTTGCAGGATCTGCAAATTACATCAATGGCCATAACTCTTATCGCTATTCAGAAGGTCCACAGGAAATGTTCTCCCCCTACTTTGGTGACGCGGCGCAAAATCTGCGGAATGAGTTGATATCCATAGCAAGTCCATAAAAAATTTATATGCTAAAAATGGATATCCTAACGTTAATGCGAACGGTAAATACAGTAGGAGAAAGAAATGAAGCGAAATAGAATTCAATTGCCAACTGTGATCATTATCATCTTGCTGGTTGCCCTATTCTCCGTGGGCATGGTGGACGGTCAGGTTGCAGCTTCCCCGAAAACACAAATTCACCTATCGGCATCCGCTGTGGAAGAAAATGGTGGGGGTGAAGTCTCAGCTAAATCAAATTCACCTGGTTGGCTGGCTGCCGCGGAACCATGGACAAAGGAAAGAATGCTGGCAGCTCAACCATTTCCCCTGGAGAACATAGAAGGCGAGCTTACCTTAAGTGCAGAGCTGACTGAAACGGTTGGCATTCCGGGAATAAAACCGAGCAGCCCACCAGAGGCTTCTGAGGTACCCTTCCTGGTTGAAGAAGATATTGAAATCATGTCAGCCGCCAGTTTGCTTGGTTACAGCTACCCCCCACCATACACACGCTATAAGAATTTCGATTCATATGAGGTTTTTCCTTACTCGACAATCGGAGTTTTGTTCTTTTCACAAGATGATGTTGACTACTGGTGCACCGCAGCCTCTATTGGCAATGACGCAGTATGGACAGCGGGTCACTGCGTTCATACCGGAGACGGTACTGATGATGGATGGTCAAAAGACGTGATCTTCGTTCCAGCCTACGAGGTAGATAACAGCAACAACGTAAAAACTCCTTTTGGAGTTTGGATCGCAAACGAATTATGGACGAAAGGAAGCTGGTTCTCCTCAGCAGATTTACGCTATGACATGGGTGGCGCCGTCCTGAACACCATTAGTGAAAAAAAGATCAGCCAGGTGGTCGGCAACCTGGGATTTTCTTATAATCTCAGCAGTGAGCAGCTCTGGTTTAATTTTGGGTACCCAAGCTATACCCCATTTGATGGCAAGTGGCAATTCATCTGCACCGGTCCGTTCGCTTATAACGATAGCAGCCTGAACGAGCCATACCCGGTTGGGATGGGTTGTGATATGACCCGCGGTTCAAGTGGAGGTCCGTGGATCAAAGATTTCAGCGGCGTGGCTGGGTCGGCAAACTTCCTCAATGGCAACAATTCCTACCGCTATACA
>JBEQLH010000118.1:0-8641 GCA_040326075.1 Anaerolineales bacterium | reverse complement strand
CCTCCCGATCTTTCTGGTCGTGCCTGGGGTATCCTCCCGCTGGAAGCTTCAGCCGAAGAACTTGGAGCCGCAATTCATGCCCTTGCCGCCGGATTGCTGGTTGGTATGCCTGCCCTGGTCAATCCCCTGATCGCTGATTTCCCAACCAACCAGGGGGAGCAGCTCATCGATCCGCTCACTGGCCGGGAAACTGAAGTATTACAGTTGCTCGCCCAGGGTTTGGCAAATAAGCAAATTGCCTTACAGTTGGGTATCAGTGAGCACACAGTTAAATTCCACGTTTCAGGGATCTACACCAAGTTGGGGGTAACAAATCGTACCGCCGCCGTCCGACTGGGAGTACGCAGGGGATTGATCATCCTGTAATCAAATGCGCTTGACATCTATACTTGGTAGAACACAGCCTCGGAGTCCGGAATCTCCAGACTAGAAATCTATAAATATTAAATAGCTTCATTCTCAACCTGTACGAAAAACCTGCATCACCTCGATGCCATATATAAAGGGTAAATCTCCCCTCGCATGGCGCGATATGGAGTTAATCCAGAAATCCCCTTCCCTGGGATAATCCGTTGGAAGGGGGTTGGGTTATTCTGGTGAATTAGATTGGAGCAGTTCTCCTGGCTAATTCAATTTTGTTGCATAGACTGGTTAATTCTTGCTGATTGCTTCGGCTTCGATCACCTTGGAAGAGCCGTTCTTGATGGTGATCTTCTTCGGCTTGATTTCCTCAACCTTCGGTAAGCGCAGTTTCAGCACACCATCATCGTACTTTGCATCGATTTTGTCGCTCTCGATTCCTGATGGCAGTTTGATGCTGCGGGTAAAGGTGCCATACCGGCGTTCACGCAGGTGATACTGAGCTTCATCAAGCTCCTCATCCTCTTTTACTTCGCCTTTGATCGTCAGCCGGTTATCACTGAAAGTGATCTCCAAATCGTCAGGGTTGATGCCGGGAAGGGATGCTTTCACCATATAATCGTCGTCGCTTTCGGCAACATCTAAGGCAATACCCCATTTAAATGACTTCCAGGAAGATGGAGCCACCGAAAGCTCATTATTTAACCGGCGATCCATTCTGTTTCTGATAACCATCATTTCACGGTAAGGGTCCCATCGAGTGAGCATTGTTTCTACCTCCAAAAAGATTAAATATATACGGATTAATTTATTAGCTGTACATGCCAGCAATTTTATATTCTCAATCTTAAACGAGGATTGTATGAAATTGATATTACGAATGTATACAAAATATAAGAAATTCTCGGCTTGAACTTTCCCCCATCACTTTAGACGATGAGCCGCTTGCGGAACTACCCAAATCCCACACAAACTGTGCCAGGATTTACGCCATTTCTTTTAGATCGAAGACCACTTCTTCTTTGCCGGTTAATTTCTCCTGGACTTTGCGGGTGATCAATTCCAGGTGGCTGGAGTTAGCCACGTAGTCCAGATCATCTGATGGTACTGTGAGTACTGGACATAAGCTGAAGCCTGCAATCCAGCTTTCGTATAACTCATTGATCTGCCCCAGATATTCTGGGGTAATCTGGCGTTCGAAATCCCGGCCGCGGCTGGAAATTCGGGAGTTTAATGTGCCGACCGATGCTCGCAAGTAAACCACCAGGTCAGGTGGGGGGAGGAATTCGGTTAATACTTCATAAAGTTCATGATAGGTTCTATAATCTCTCGAATGGATCAGGCCTTGCCGGTACAGGTTGCCAGCGAAAATCTCCGCATCCTCGTAGACAGTTCGGTCTTGGATGACAGAAGTGGGATGGTCAAGTAATTGTCGGTGCATCCGCAGCCGGTGGGTGAGGAAGAAGATTTGGGAATGGAATGCCCAGCTGCGCATGTCTGCATAGAAATCAACCAGGTAAGGGTTTTCAGCAACAGGTTCGTAAAAAGGCTGCCACCCAAGGTTCTCACAGAGTAATTCAACCAGGGTTGATTTTCCAGCGCCGATATTCCCTGCTATGGCCACAAATTTTTTCATATATCCTCTGGGTAGGGGGTTAGAAATGCTGCCGCACGTCCATGATCGTCATCCATTACCAGGCTCAAACGATAACCTGGGCGGTATGAGCTGACCTTGATCAGGCGCAGGCAACCAGAAAGTTGATCGTCAACCGGGATGAAATCAACCAGCTGATTTGGTGTATTGTAGAAGAAGTCCCGGTTAAAGATACCATCTTTATCTTCCAGATCTATGGCGAGTGGATAGATGTTCGCTTCAACTAAGTCCTGGAAGAAATGCGTTCCAAATGATGGTTCTGGTGCCTGGCCTGTTTCCTGTCCGGTCACCTCGATCAGCGCCCGGGTGTTATAGATGTCCGAATATCCAATGTAAACACCAAGATCGAGATTGCGCGTCCCCCACCGTCCAGGCCCAACACAGATAAAGATTTGATCGACCAGGGCAGCATTGAGCTTGCTGATGGCGCGACCCACCTCAGCCCGGGCTGCTTCTGTGGGCAGGGCGAAGTAATCTTCAGGAGGCACATATACTACATAATTGATCCAATCTACACGCCCTTTAGGAACCATCCGTGAAGTGGAAAAAACGATATCTTCCTCAGGGATATTTTTGGGTAGATTAACTTCGCTATCCTTTAGATGGCTTTGCGGTCGGCACTGCAGGATACAGATCTCAATCTCAGGGTGCAGGGAGGTCGGGTCGCTAACCTGTATGGTGAACTCAGTGTCAACGGGAGATTTGTAGTGTTTCTCAAGCAATTGCAGCATATTTCGGAGACGGTCTGCAAGTGGTGTCCGTTTTAACAACTCTTCGAAAGTCAATACCAGCTGATCAACCTCTTCTTCCCTGATCAGGCTGTGGATAGGAGTCAGGTAGCCGCCTTGGTCGATCTGGGTCAGATAACGCAGCACCGGGTAGTGAGGGTTGAGCACGTCGCTTATCGGGAGGGTTCGGTAAGAATTATCCTGCAAATCGATCAAATCCACATATTGCTGGGAGTAACGGCGAATTGCCTTTGGGGAGACTTCTGGGCGAAGCAGAGGATGGCTGAGGGCGACTAACCTTGGGTAATCATTGCCTACTCGCTCAACCGCGCGGGTGCCTAGTCCCCACACCAAACGCACAAAACCGTCTTCACGTTTGATTTCTGGCGACCAGCGAAAGAAGTTGCGGCTGAAGGCTACCCCGGCTGCGTGAGGCAGATAATACTCGTCGAATTGTTCGCCTTTCACCACCTGGATCAGGATGGCCATCCTTTCATCGTAATCTTGCAGCCCTTTGCTGCGCCGGTAAAGTAAAGCATCTGGATTTAATGTGCTGGCGTAAACATGGGCGACAGCTTTGATTAGTTCCTTCAGGTTTTGTTCAGGACTCCCCTGGTTGGGACAGAAAACACTGTCATATTTGCCAGCGAAAGAAGTGCCAAAGTTGTCCTCAAGTAGACTTGACGAACGAATGATTAAAGGTAAGTCGCCGATAGACTCGAGCAGATTCCTCAATTTATCCAGGATGTCAGACGGGAAATCACCCTTAAAGTATTCTTCCTGAATTTGTTGGTATTCGGCGCGGATTTGATCCTCAGATTTGTATTTCTGGTCGTTCCAGTGCATAAGATTGTTTACTGACATGAAGGTGTACATGACATCCGCTCCCAGAAAATAAGACTCTGGAATGCTTAGGTGAGTAAGAATGTCATCTTCGGCAACTTCACTCAGAATTCGCAATGCTAGCAGCATTCCTGCAGCTTTACCCCCAATTTTCCCTTGGCCGATCTTTCGCTTGTTTATTTCTGCCAGGTCAGACACCGTGAACCAATCTCTAGCAATGTTAATATATGCCAATTGATCGCTGATCATTCTGCGGATGAGAACGACCTTGATCTCTCGAAGCCGTGCTTCTGCTCGTTCTCGTTCTTTAATGGGGAGATTTTCGATAGTTGCAGCCTGTTCAAAGAGCATGTTTTGGGGAGCCAGCTCAGGGTTAAATGAGACCAGTAAATCATCTGCCTGGGCTCCACGTTCGGATAAAACGTCACGGATGATTTGCTCAAATACCTCATAGGGTAGGTTGTAGGCAAAATAGAAGTCTGTCACGTGGCTCCTGGTGCGCTCCATCCGGACCTCCCAGACTTCGGTAGGTTCCTCCTGAAAGGGATTATGTACGCCTTCCCTGGCTTGTGATTCAATCGCTCTATCGCGAACTTCAGTTTCAAAATCCTGGGGGGTGATCACGCCGCGCTCGAACAGTTCCCGGCGCATGCGCGTTCGAATTCTGACCCGTAGTATGGGATATTGGGCCAGGGCGGTATAAATTCTAAGAACGCGATCGGTAGAGGCCGCTGGAAAGGTCATTCAGGCTATTGTATGAGGGATATTGCTCATTGGCATGATGTATGCCAATTTCGATGATCGAGGTGTGTGAGGATTTAGATTAGCTGCCCAGGTGCATCGGCATGATCACATGCAGAAAGTTTTCCTCTCCTACGGGACGAATTACTCCTGGGGCTGTATCGACTGTGGTCTCCAGAGCTACTTCTGGAGTCTTGATCACCTCCAACACCTCGCGTAAGAAGCGCACGTTGAAGGCTATCAGCAGTTCGGAGCCATCGATAGAAGAGTCGATCTCAGTTTGATTGGAGCCAGTCTCTTCTGATTGCCCTGTGATCATAATCGAACCGGGTTTTAATTCACCTCCCGGTGTGATGTTGATCCTGGCAATGTGAGAACCTTCTCGAGCGAAGATTTCCGCCTGTTTGCAGGCTTTCAGGAAAGCCGATGTTGAGAGCACACTCCGCGTTTCTTTTGATTGTGGGATGATCTGCTCGTAATCTGGGAACGCACCTTCAATCAGCTGGGAGACCAGCTGGATATCTTTCATTTGGAAGACGACCTGCCCACGGTCGGACGGGAGAGTCATGGTAACAACCTGGTCTCCATCGCCGGTGATACGTGCCAATTCGCTAAGCGCGCGAGCTGGAACCACTGCCAGCACTGGCCGCGAGATCGGAGCAGAAAGCAGCGCCTTGCGAACAGAGAGGCGGAAACCATCAGCAGAAGCCAGGGTGAGCTGATCTCCATTGACCGTGATGAGGACTCCGGTCAGGATGGGACGGGCTTCATCCGTCGATGCAGCAAAGGCTACCTGTTGAATTATTTCTTTTAAATCGGTTACTTTAATCGGGATTCCATCCGCTGATTCAGGTGCGGGCATCGGCGGGAATTCCTGGGAGTCAATGCATTTGAGATCAGTGTTCGATGAGCCGCTTTTGATGTTTAGATTTTGGGTTCGCACACTCAAGGACATCTCGACTTGCTGATCCGATAGCGTTCCCACTAGTTCTGTGAAAGTTCGGGCGGGAACTGTGGTTGAACCCTCCTCCTCAATCTTAGCCCCGATCCAGCAGGTGATACCCAGCTCCAGATTGGTGGCTGAGAGGCGAAGTCGGCCTTCGTCTGTAGCTACTAATACATTGGACAGAACCGGAAGCGTGCTTCTGGGAGATACGGCTCTTGAGACGATATTAAGACCATAAGCCAAATTCTCTTGCAGGACTGAAACTTTCATAATAGCTGACCTCTCTTCGACGTTGTTGCCTTCAGTATACAACGAGTGACGCAAATTAGCCAGATTTTCGCCTATTAGATCAGATAGAATTCATGATTTATAATAATCTGGCAGGAGAGATCTGCTGAATTTAAAGAAACTGCGGTTGACAATTTACGCACACAAGTCTAAACTTGTGTGCAAGATTAATAATTTCAGGATTAACCTTTCATAAGTTTGCAGCAGGAGCATAATGTGTCCGCCCCGATTTCATCAAGACCAATCAAGGTGTTGGTCGTAGAAGAGAATCAGCCCGAATATGCGCCCTGGTTTCAGGTAGTCTCAGGCGGTGTAAATGACGGTCAATTTGAATCTGAACGAGCCGGAACCTTGACCCTTGCACTGGGGCGTTTAGAGAAGGAACCTTTTGATGTAATTTTATTGGATCTCGCTCTGCCAGATAGTGTTGGTGTTGGTACATTTTCCCAGATTTGTGTGCGTGTACCTGAGGTGCCGATCGTCGTAACCTCCGCTTTGGAGAACAAGAAACAGGCATTTGAAGTCCTCCGCGAAGGGGCCCAGGACTACCTGGTTAAGGGGGAAGTAGACGTTAAAGTACTCAGGCGAGCCTTATACTACGCCATTGAACGTCATCGCTCGCGAGTATTGCTCCAACAATTATCCTTCAATGATGAACTGACAGGCTTGCTCAACCGCAGAGGATTCCTGTCAATGGCCCAGCAACAGCTAAAGATCGCCCAGAGAGAGGATTGGGAGTTGGTGCTTCTGTTTGCCGATCTGGACAGCTTGAAAAATATCAATGATAACTTCGGGCATACCGAGGGCGATCGAGCCTTGAAATCCATTGCCGCGATTTTGAAAAAGACATTCCGCACTTCAGATCTGATTGCTCGCCTCGGAGGGGATGAATTCATCGTGCTGGCGCTCAATGCACCCGCATCGGGTGTCCAAAAAATGAAGACCCGCTTGAAGAGCAATTTAGACCGACAAAATTCTCAGAACCGATATTATCAATTGTCTTTAAGCATCGGAATCGCCCAGTTCGATCCCAGCCATGAGACCTCTTTGGAAGCCATGATTGTAGAAGCAGATAAAGCCCTTTATGATAATAAGCGCAAAAAGAGGTTGGCTGGTTCAGATAGACCCCCGAACAATTAATACCTTTCCCATTAATATGGGCAGATAAAACGTCATTATCCGGATCTAAAAAGTTGCTCTTTGGGTAAATTTCAAGAGCAACTGTTTGATCCGGTTGAATGATCGAGCCATTGATCCCTGTCTGACTAAAAGAAAAACCAACCTGCATGGTTGGGGGGGACAACCATGCAGGTTGGCCTGCGTATTATCCCATTATCTGGTTGAAAAATCAAGCCTTGGTACTTAAGAAAACCAGGTGCACCCGGTTCCTTGCTCTCAAGGAGATTGAGTTGGAGCTTGTTCGGCAGCAGGGGTGGATGTGGTATCCGAAACCGTCACAGGGGTGTTTGTCGGTAATGACGTGTTGGTCGGAGGAACGGGTGTATCAGTCGGCATTGGTGTGTCGGTCGGTAATGGCGTGTTGGTCGGAGGAACAGGTGTATTAGTCGGCACTGGGGTGTTTGTCGGAGCCGTAGTTGGTAGAGGTGTATTCGAGGGCAGAGGCGTGTTGGTCGGGGGAACCGATGTTGGGGGTTTTTTGGTTTTGGTTGGTGTCGCCGATGGCAGAACTGGTCTCTGTGTTGGTGCAAGAGTTGGTGTGGGTCTCGGAGTTCTGGTTGGGCGCGCGGTAGGAGCTACTATTGGTGGTGCCGAAGGTGGTGGTGGAACAAAGTTGGCGAAATCCTTGGCATTGAGCTCTACAATGCGTGATAAAAACAATACTCGGGTTATATTCAATCCAACCGAGTCGGGAGCATTTTGACTCAATATTGCCAAAATGGTTTTTTGATCAGCCAGGATACCGTCTAGCTGGGCTGCTAAATCGTATGCCAGGAATCTGTCCTGGTCGGAAACATCCATGATTATCTCGAGGGTTTTGCTGACTTGTTCCTCATAATCTTGCATCGATTCAGCTACCTCTTCATAGCGCTCCTCAACGATCAATGCCTGGACTTCGGAACCACGGTTTTCAACATATTGAATTTGCAGTTCGGCATCATTTTCCTCATCGAGCGAGGTTGCTAAGGCGATTCGTTCTAAAGTTCGTTTAACGGCGTATAGATCATCACCAGGAAGAGATTTCTGAGAGGCGGAGACAACGGTTCCGCTCACAAAAAGGGCCAGCATCAAGATAAATACGAATGCAACTGGGGCAACCTTCTGAACAGACAAGAATTGCTGTAGACGTTCACCCCAGGTCAGATATACTGCTGCAACTGGCTGTTGTTCTTGTTGTATCCTGGAGACCAATCTGCGTCGCGAGGCGGAGACAAAACCAGGGCGCGGCTCGAGCGCTACGCCAGCCGTTGAAAGCCATACCGTGACCTCGAGTTGTGCCCGAAGTTCATCCTCAAATTCCGGATACCGCGCAACAACAGAGTCGATTGTTTCTTGCCCGCCTCGAATCAGATCGAGACAGGATTGCAAGGCCTCATTAAACTCTTTGTTCATAATGTTCTTCCATTGTCTTGCGCAATGCTACAATGGCCCTGTGCTGTAGAACCCGAATCGCTCCTGTTGACCTTTTCATGACTTTGGCTGTTTCATTTGGTGATAAATCGTTCAAAAATCTCAACACCAGTACCTCTTGGTAGTCATTTCTAAGCTGACCTATCGCCTCGCGAATCTCTTGGTGTTTTAAGTTCTTGGCTGTAACTTCACCAGGTTCAGGGTTTGTGTCCCTTAATTGAATATCTTCAATGGTCACATGTTGTGGTGACCTGCCATTCCTTCTATAGTGATCGATAAGCACATTCCGAGCAATAATTAATAAGAACGCAAGAAACGGCACTCCTCGTTCGTGGTATCCGGGCACTGAATTCCACGCGCGCAAGAAGACTTCTTCAGTAAAGTCCTCTGCATCCATGCTGTTGTCCAGACGAGCGTAAAGAAAGCGGTAAACTGCATTAACATGCCGTTCGTAAAGCTCGCCAAACGCTTCCGCTTCACCGTCCTTCGCAA
>JBEQLH010000117.1:0-8675 GCA_040326075.1 Anaerolineales bacterium | reverse complement strand
GATCTGGCGGTGCGGTTGGGCATATCCCCCAATCAGATCGCGCTGCTCAGTTATGAAGAGGTCGTCTGGCCCGACGCCAGCCTGGGCTGCCCTCAGCCAGGGATGGCTTACATCCAGGTGCTCCAGGACGGCGCGCTGATCCGCTTGAGCGCTGAGGGTCAGGTATACGATTATCACAGCGGTGGGAACCGGGGTGTGTTCCTGTGCGAACAGGTGCTCAAGACGATAACTACCTCCCCCAAAATAGATTTTATTAAACGAACCCCACCCCCACGCGACACGGGAGATCAATGACGCATCTGGGTTGTTGAACACAAGAGAGCGTCAACAACCGGTGCGAGTGTATGAATAGAATAGTAGAGACGCAGCATGCTGCGTCTCTACAAGAAACATCTCCCACAAGGGAGGAGAGTATCCGTTGATCCCGGTTAAAGCCTAACTGGATGCATTTACTCCTGCGAAGAGGTCGCGCTCTTTCAACTTCCCATCTGGCGGCGGATAAGCGCGGGTGAACGAATCTTTCCCCGAAGCCAGACGAAAAGCCCAGCGCATCAGCCCGCTGGAGGTGGCCATGCTGCCCTGGCTGGCGTGACAGGCTGTGGCCGCTTCTTTAACCCTCACCACCTCTCCATAATCGATACGGGCATGCACCGGGAAATTCTCCCCGACCAGTTCAAGCAAATCAATATCCCCATTTTGCCCGAAATGCCGCGGGTCTTTTCCGATCAGCGGCATCAGGCGCACCACCCAGGTCAACCAACCACGCGGAAACGTATGGTAGTAGAGTTTATCAGGCTGAAATGGGGGGTACTCACCTGGATAAACCTGAGCATCACCAGCCGCATTAAAAGCGCGCACGGTGGCTTCATGGATGGCGACATGGTCCGGATGCCGGTAGCCGCCGATCGGGTCAAAGGTCAGCACGACCTGCGGTCGCAGCTTGCGGATATAAGCGGTCACCTTAGCAGCCACCTCGTCGATTGGAGCTGCTGCCAACGCCTGCGGGTGTTCGTTATCCGGCGAGCCTTTCATGCCCGAATCACGGTAATCCAGAAAATGCACCCCGTCCAGGCCCAATTTCTCAGCCGCACAGCGCAGCTCATTCTCCCGCAGGTCACCGATTGACTGGTAGCCCTCCAAAAAGTGGGATTCCACCTCTCCAACTTCGCCCCGGGTGGCACAGATCAAGTGCACAGATACACCGCGCCGGGCATACAGGGCAAGTGTCCCGCCCATACCGAAGGTTTCATCATCGGGATGGGCTAAGACAGCCAACATCGTCAGGCCATTATTTTGATTAGAATAGTCCATTTTGGTGATTATACCTGACCGCGGCACCAGTGCCATAAAGATTAATAGATGGGTAGACTGGGATCTACATCGCGGGCCCAGGCGTTGATGCCGCCTTTCAAGTTCTTGACCTTGCGAAAACCTGCGCTGGAAAGCAGCTCCAGGGCGCGGGTAGAGCGGGGGCCCGCCTTGCAGAAAACGACCATTTCATCGGCGCTGTCCAGCTCCGAGAGGCGCGCAGCCAGCTGGCCTAACGGGATCAGATCGGCTCCCTCCAGGCGCGAGATCTCCAATTCATGCGGTTCGCGCACATCCAGCAGGTGGATATCCTCTCCCTGCCGCAGCCTTTCAGCCAGCTGTCCAGCCTCAATATCCCAGTCTGCACCTGCGCTGCCTTCATCGTGGTCGTGTCCGGGCACCCCGCAGAATTCCTCGTAATCGATCAGCTCAGTGACTTCCGGATCAGGGCCGCAGATTTTACATTGTGGATTCTTACGCAGGTTCACAAAATCGAAGGACATATCCAGGGCATTGAATAAGAGCAGGCGCCCCATCAGGGGTTCTCCAATACCCAGGATCAGTTTCAATGCCTCGGTCGCCTGCAGGGTGCCGATTGTGCCCGGTAAAACGCCCAGCACGCCACCCTCGGCACAAGATGGCACCAATCCAGGGGGGGGCGGTTCCGGGAATAAACATCGATAACAAGGTCCCTGGCGGGCGTCAAAAACGCTCACCTGTCCATCAAAGCGGTAGATCGAACCATAAACATTGGGCTTGCCAGTCAGCACGCTGACATCATTGGTCAGGTAGCGAGTGGGAAAGTTATCGGTGCCATCGATCAGGATATCGAAATCCTGGGCGATACGCATCGCATTTTGCGAGGTGAACGGCTCGTTGAATACATCTACCTGGATGCCAGGATTGATATCCAACATACGCAGGCGAGCGGATTCAACCTTTAATGTACCGATCCCAGAGGTTCCGTGGATCACCTGGCGCTGAAGGTTAGAAGCATCCACATGGTCATAATCCACCAGACCGATTCGGCCTACACCTGCCGCCGCCAGATAAAGCGCAACCGGAGAACCCAGGCCGCCGGTGCCGATCACCAGCACGCTGGCGGCTTTGATCTTCTTTTGTCCGGATAAGCCCACCTCGGGGATCAGCAAATGGCGGCTGTAGCGCAGGATCTCTTCGTGGGTTAAATCAATATTTCCGTTAGTACCACTCATAAGTAATTCCTCTTCCCTTGCAGCTTCTTCATAGCCGTGCGAATATGTTGCCGGAAGAAAGGTTTCTGCTCGACTTCTTTTAACTGCATCTGAAGTTTACCGGCACTGGCTATACCATGATTTATCCGGCGGGGTCGGCCTTTAGAATCGATAATAAAGGTTGTGGGGACGCTGAGCACACCCCAGAAATCAGCCACATCAGAGCGCTCAGAGGCATCAACTTCGACCACCTGGACCGAATCACCCAGATGCTCTTGAAGACGAACCAGCGCCGGACGCTGCGTGGTTTTACATGGAACACAGGTTGGGGTTGTAAAGTAAAGGATAGTCGGGACACCGGGATGAATGGTCTCCAATCCGAGTCGCTTACCTTTTACCCTGGTCAGGATCACCAAATTCACAACCCAATATAGCCCAACGAATAGCCCGGCAATAGCCAATGCCCAGACAGCTCTGACCAGGAGCTCAACAGACATATCAGGCTTTGGCCTTTGGCCGCATACCGGGGATGGTGTTTTCAGGGGGCGACCGCACAAACCCTGGTACTTCCAGTCGCCCTAACCAGTAATACATTGCACAACCAACACAAAAACCCACAAACAAGTTAAGCCCAGCCAGTAGGATCACCAACCAGACCAGACCCCAGCCTAATATACTGGCTCCCGTCAAGAGAGCAATTGCCCCAATGGCCAATACTACCGCCCCAAATCCCTGGGCAAACCGGTGGGGTTCAGGATTATCTTCCAATAAGTCTGGCTTGATCAAATTCAGAGGTTTCAGGAACCAGCGGTACACGAAACCGAAACCTGGAAATTTTAATGCTGTCCCTACTGCCATGCCAAACGCAACCAGTACTACAAGCCAGGGAAGGTTAAGGATAAACGCAATCACGCTCAAGAGTATTATCAAAGCCTGGTTGGTGCGGATTGCGGAATGGTCCACCAGGGAACCACCGCCCGCGATGCTGGGGACGATCATCAGGCGATCGTCCTCATGGATGGGGGTGGCCAGGTTCTGCAGATGACGGATGTCCTCACTGTTCAGGAAAAGGTTGACAAATGGTCGTAATTCATGCGCCCCGTTGAACAGGTGCTGGCGTAAGTCCGGGTGCTGTTCGACCAGACTCTCCAGGGCCTCCGACACAGTTTTCCCCTTCACTTCAACCGTCGTCTGTCCATCGGTATATGTCCGCAATGGGGACGGGATTTTCAAAGTTGTCATAATCTCACTCTCTACGTGCTCGGCTGGAGATAACCAGGATGAAAGGATACCCTGCGCCGACTGGATTTTAAGCTATTGTATTCTCCACGATCTCTATCTCTTCTTCAATAAAATTTACCCTGTCCTCGGTCAGGCGCCAGGCGCGACTTTCATGCGCTTTTCCCACCATAACACTGGTGATGAGATATGAAAAATTCGGCCAGGCCCATTGGCGGTCAAATTCTGAAGGCCGGTTGGGATGGTCTGGATGGGAATGGAAGACGCCCAGCACGTCCAGACCCAGGCGATCAGCCTCTGCCTCACCCTTCAGGTAATCCTGCGGGGAAAGCAGGTAGCGGTTATGGCGAGCGGTTTCCTCGCGTACATTGGGCAAGGTCAAGATCTCCATCACCTGCCTCTGATCTTGACTGATTTCGCCTAACATCAATCCCGCGCCTTCTTCCGGGTAAGCAGCCTCACCCTGGGAATGGATGCGCTCCAAAACCGCTGGCAGGATCTGCAATCTCATTTACCCACCTCCCAAAAATCTTCGCTCAGGTACTTATACCCGGCATCCGGGAAAACGGTCACCACCACGCCCTGCTCCAGTTCGGAGGCAGCCTGCAGCGCCGCCACGGCTGCTGCGCCAGACGAAACCCCAACAAATAATCCTTCGCGCCGCGCCAGCTGTAATGTCATCTCATAAGCTGCCTCGGTCGACACTTCCAGGACCCGATCGGGGTATGCCTGGTCATAAATACCCGGCTGGATGGCGGTTTTCATGTGCTTGAGCCCTTCCAGACCGTGAAAAGAGTCATCTGGCTGCACCGCCAGAATTTGGATCCCGGGGTTGTACTGCCGTAAATACCGCCCGGCACCCATCAATGTGCCAGAAGTTCCCAACCCGGCCACAAAATGGGTCACCTGGCCCCCAGTTTGCTCGATGATCTCTGGACCGGTCGTCATGTAATGCGCCTGCCAGTTCGCAGGGTTGTTGTATTGGTCTGCGTAATAATATCGTTCAGGGTCTTCAGCAGCCATCTCCCGGGCGACATGGATGGCGCCATCAGTTCCTTCCAATGGATCGGTCAGCACCAGCTCAGCGCCCAGCGCTTTAAGGATGACCAGCCGCTCCTGACTGGCGTTGGCCGGTATCGCCAGGGTGACCGGAACATCGAATGAAACGCCCAGGGTTGCGTAAGCGATACCCATATTGCCTGAAGTGGAATCGAGTAAGCGCCGGCTGCCGCCAAGCTGGCCTGCCGATAGGGCTGCACGGATAATATTGAGCGCTGGTCGATCTTTGATCGAACCGCCAGGGTTAAACCACTCTGCCTTGGCATATATTTTAACCGCTGATGATAACCTGTCCAGGGGTAGGAGCGGTGTATTTCCAACCACCGTCTCAAGCCCCGAATTGGGAGGCGCCATCAAGCGGGTTTTACCATCAACGACAAGAGTCGTCATCACAGTATCTCCTAAATGCACAGACTAAAATCGCCATCTAATTCGATAATTTTTCGTTTTCTAGACGATCTTGGTTCAATGCTTATTACCATTAAATTAAACTGGCCAACAGATAACAAAAAAAGGCAGCGTAACCTCACTTGCTATGCGGAAAACTTGTCGCATGCGGAGTCACAACCACCCTTCCTGGATTGTTGGCCGGAAATTTCAGGAGGCGGTGGTTATGAACCCCGCCCCATACAGATGCAAATTACCAATATAACTCCTTAATATTTATGAGAAATATTATATTAATTGTATTATATACAATTCGCCGGTATTGTCAAGGGGTCCTGGTGAGCATCCTTCATGGTGTCTCTGCTTCCCACCTGGAAAGAACGATCATCTCTCAAAATTTTGATAGTGTGATTTTTCACAAACTCAACGAGGTATGGTGAGATTCCTCCGGGCTCCTCCAGTACACCGTGCTTCGGAAAAGATTGGCTTATTGTTGTCCACCTCCCTTTAATTGCTGGTGGTGCATCGCACCAAAATCAACGGATGAAGAAGCAGCAGTTTCATCATCTCGAGGGAAGCAGCTGCTTTTCAGGATGGAAACATTACAGGAGGGGCATCTGAATCGAGCGCTATGATCCGACCGAGAGCGAGTCTGCAAGCGAGAATGATCAAGTGCTGTGAGCAAAACCTGTTCATTGGAATTCGCCGGGAGGCAATCACAATGCTCTGAGCACCTGCTCAATGCCTGGATTCAATTATCCTGATTGGACCGGGGCCGGATCCCCCATTCCTGTGCATACCGTCTAGCCAAAATGCGAAAGGGGGCTGAACGCGGCACAAGATATGGCTATGTTTCACGTGAAACAATAATCCAACAAATTTGATTAAAAGCCTAGGGTGGGCACTATCAATGCCCACCCATAATAAACGAGATTTGTTAAGGGGTCAATCTACAGGCTTTCGCGTTCGATGCCGCGCGCTTGCCCCCACTCATCCAGCAGCTCCTCCACATTATCCAGGTAGGCGTCCAGGGCGGCTACTTTGTCTGAGAATCCCTGCCCCAACAGCCCCAGACCCTGGAATGCCTGCTGCCAGTCATCAATTTGTGGCGCACCCTCTGGAAGCAGCTCGACAGATTCAATCCAGGTCCGCAGCAGCGGCCAAAGCACATCCTGGGGTTGATCGCTGCCCAAAATCTTCTCAAACGCGCGCTGGTAATAAGCGAATCGATCCGGATGCAATCGCGCCGGAGCCTGCTCAGGTGGAACAGCCCGGAAGGCCCCCACCCAGGCCTCCAGGAAAACCTGGAGATCCTCGATCTCCAGCTGGGCGCCGCCCAATAGGCCAATCAACCCAGGGTAGAGACCAGCCCGCCCAACCGCCGCAGCCCGATCTGGGTACCGCATTAAGAAACGCCGGTCGGTAAGCGGCGGGCCACTCAAGCAAGCCACTGCGTTAGCGATCTGCCTTACTGCCAGTAAATATTGACCCACCTGCTCAAGATGCGGCTCTGCCCCCGAATCATGCAGCGCCAACCAGATCTGCCGGGCGTTTTCCGCCTGGCTTTGGACACGGCCCAGCACAATCTCGGGTTGGGAGAATTGACCGCGCACGCTGGCTTGGGTGAAATCCATGAAGTGCTGCGGATCATGCATGATGTTGCAGTTGATAATGCTGTAACCCAACCACGGGTGCAATCGTAAGTTTCGTGCCTGGTGGTAATCGTCCCGCACATGGTGGGCAATATCCAGGTGCACTTCGTCAGTCATGCGCTGGATCTCTCGCTGCGGGCTTACTGGCTCGTTATGAATAAAAAACAGGTCAATATCTGCTGTCCCGCCCAACAAAGGGTTGCCCGAGAACAATGACCCGGCCAGATAGACTGCCAATATATTACGATCGCGGCCTATTCGTTGGGAGACGGTGTCCCGGGCAATTTTATTGAGTAAAGCAGGTGTTATGCGCATATCGGACCCCAATCAGTCTGCCCGGGATTCCAGGGGCAGTTCTTGCTGGAAAGGAGGCAGACGCAGTGTCTGCCGGATGCGATTTTCAACGAGCCGTAAGGCTTCCGAACTTTGGACATAATCCAGATGATCAGTATCAATCGGCAGCACCCCCGAGCCCTGGTGGTGATTACTGAAGAACGATTCGTAGGCTTCATTCAGTTCCTGGATGTAATCCCGCTCCATGTTGCGCTCATACGGACGGTCGCGAAAAGAAATGCGCTGCATCAAGGTATCGGTACTGGCGCGCAGGTACAAAATCAGGTCTGGTTTGACGATCTTCTCCGCCAGCGCTTCATGAACCCGGTAGTACATCTCCAGCTCATCGCCAACTAGGTTGATCCGTGCAAACAGGGCATCCTTCTCAAAGGTGTAATCGGAGAGCAGGCTCTCGTTATCAGAAAGCAGCTCCCCCACCGATCTACGCTGCTGGTGGTAGCGGCTTAGCAGAAAGAAAATCTGGGTTTGAAATGCGTATCGCTCTCGGTCGGCGTAGAAATCCGATAGGAAGGGGTTTTCTTCGAAGACTTCCAGCAGTAACGCCGCCTGAAAAGCCGGCTGGAGCAGGCGGGCTAAAGTGGTTTTTCCAACACCGATCACACCTTCAATGGCTACGTACATAAGTAATCGTCTGTACTCAGCTTGTCAGGAATAGGTTTGCTGGTAAACTGGCCCCATGGCCTTGTGAGCGGCATGGTCTCACAAATTGTGGTTAAGCATACCAGCGATTCCCACTGCGCGCAACCTGCCCACCTGAATTTCTTCCAATTTAACCTGGTTATTTTTCCAAACACCAGTACCTAACTCTAAACCATTTTGTTTAAGGCGTTGCTGTCTGTGTTGGCTCATGCGCTGGCCAGGGAATGGTCCGCCATTTGGAATAGCCGTGCTTTTCAGCGCTGTAGATGCGCCCCCAGGATGGTTCACTGCAGCCTATCTCGTCTGTAAGCACCACAACCAGACCATCGATATTCAGTGGGGTAAAAACCAGTTCGCCATCCACACACAGCCAGGCTTCGATCAGGTAGCCGCGATATTTGTCGACGGTCATGCGTACATCAGACCAGGCGAGGAACACTTCATCCCCATCGCGCCTTGCATCGGTGATCCAGGGTGGCGGGTAGATATCAGAGAAAGGCAAAATCCCATAATCAACTTCCACACTGAAGATATCACCACTGACCTTCAATAAATCAGCCTTGATCCAGCATCCGTCCTCGTACCATAGCGGGAGGACGTAGACCCAGTCTCCGCGATCAGTGCGCCCCAGAATTTCTACTGAGATGCCTTGATACAAGCCGAATTTATATAAATAGGCTGCCCCAGGACCGTAACGGCAGTTGGCCTGCGCTACATTCACAAAGCCCTCTGGAGGAGGCAGCGTAAGGGTGATGGTGGGTGTCAGGGTAATGGTAGCAGTCTGCGTTGGAGTCAAAGTCGTTGTGGCTGTGGCTGTCATAGTAAGCGCAGCAGTTTCTGTCGG
>JBEQLH010000116.1:6237-8726 GCA_040326075.1 Anaerolineales bacterium | reverse complement strand
CCCAGCTCTTCAAACATCTCGAGCGCCTGTTTTAGACGCACCTCAGCTTCGGTATACTCACCAGCGAGGCGATGGGCAATGCCCCAGGCACGGTGAGCAACGGCGAGGTACGGCCGGTGTTCATCCCGGGTGGCCAGTTCTTCCAGCTGGGAAACATAACGCCGAATACCGGTTTCATCGCCCGCCCGGGCCGCTGAGTCGACTAACATCATGTAAACGATATGCTCATGAGCCATGGTGCCCCGCTTGACTGGCTGGCCTGACAATTTCAACGCTGGGTCTAATTTTTCCTTGACGAGGGCGAACTCGCTCTCAGCCTGGTCCGGCAAGGAGTCTCAGTAAAATTGATTACGCTGCCATTGATCGGGCTGGCCGGACATGGAGATCATATAATCGTAGGACTCTTTGGCATAGGATTTGGCCTGGTCTGGGTCACCACGCAACGCGTGGACACTGGCGCTCAGCGCGACAAAAAATCAGGTTTCACCTACCCGTTCGCGGGTATGGCGCAGTTCAAGATCGCGCCATTTCTCTTCGATGGCGAGCACCTCGTCCCATTTATCCGCCCGGAACATGGCCTGGGCCTGGATACCGAGTGTATTGGCGATCTGATCGGTAGCCCGAATTCGCCTGGCATGCTCTTCAGCTTCTTCCAGATAAGGTTGAGCCTGTCGATACTCCCCAACATACATCAGGGCAAGACCTGCACCGCGCAGTGAGTCGATCTGTTCACGCGGATCTGCGAAGGAAGGATCTTGGCCGATCTCCAGGCGTTTCATGGCTACCTGTAAATGCTGGCGCAAGAGGCTGCGCCCGTCCAAAACGTTGGCCAATGCCCCCATCGATCGCGAAAGCAGAACGGGGTCATCGAGCTCCTCAGCCATATCAACCGCAGCTTGAGCAAAACGTTGGGCTTCATCCCAATCTGAAGGGGATTGGTTGCGCCAGGCTTCAACAGAGAGGGCAGTAAGCAGGAGAACAGTCTCTGGATGAGGCGATGCACTTTCTATGGTCTGCAGACTCTCTCCGAGACTGGTGAGCGATTCCTGGCTGATCTCGCTGACCTGGGCGAAAGTTTCCGCGTCTACTGACCATTTCGCTTCGGTAGCAATCTGAATTATCTTACGGTGGAGGCGGGTAGAAGCGATGCTGTCTCCATCTTCCAAACCACCCCACAGGGCAAGTGCTTTCTGGTAGAAGGCGATCGCTTCAACAAAGTTGCGTACGAGACGACAGACATCGGCCAGCTCTTCGAGAATTTCCATTTGGGTTTCGGGTTGATCGACAGGCTCGATCAATTCTAGAGCTTTGCGCAGGTTCTGGACTGCCTCCTCATAGGCGAATACAGCTTCCGATTGATGAGAGGCCCGGCGATAGTACTTGATCGCCTGGTCGCGCTGACCAGCGAGTGTGAAATGATGGGCCAACAATCCATAAAGTCCCTCCAAACGGTCGGGATACAATTCTTCCATTGCCTCCCCAACACGATGGTGGAACTCACGGCGGCGCTTCAACAAGATCGTCTCGTAGACGGCTTCCTGGGTGAGTGGATTGCGGAACATGTATTCCACTTCAGGTACCCGGGCTGATTCACGGATCATGTCGAGCTGCAGCAAGGTGCTCACATGCTTATCTAATTCAGGGCTGTCTTGATCGACAGCCTGCAGGACACGATGGTAGAAAGAGCGACCGATGACGGACGCCAATTGCAGTGTATTGCGTGTGGCATCCTCAAGCCTATCCATGCGGGCGGAAAGCAAAGATTGTAAATTGTCGGGAATGGCAAATTCAGCACTTTCACTTGTTGCCACCCAATAGCGAAGTGTTTCGCCTTCGACCGTTCGATTTTCGGATACAACTACACCGTTATCGATCAATGTGCGCACAACTTCCTCTATGAAGAATGGATTACCATCTGATTTTTCACGGATGCTGGTGCGCATGTGATCAGGCAGCTCGGGGATCGCCAGCAGGCGGTTTATGAGCTCGTTGCTTTCGGCTTCTGAGAGAGGGCGGAGAGAGATTTCGGAATAGCGATGGCGTAAATTCTCGTCTGCGGTGGTTTTGATCTGCCAGGCCGGGGAATTACGTTCCTCCCTCATGGCGCACAGCAGGACAAGCGGAATCTCTCCGGTCAGTGGTAAAAGCTGGCGGAGTAGATCGATTGAAGCGGCATCGCTCCAATGCATGTCATCGAATACCAGGACAGTCGGACGCTCAGAAAATCGAATCCGCCACCATTCCTGCATAGCTACAAATAATTCACTGCGGAAAGTTTCGTCATCCAGCGGAGGTCCATTACCCTCGCTCTCCAGAGCAAACAAGGCTTCAAAGACTTGTTTTGCATGGGGGCGGCGCTCTTCTTCAAAATTCTCAATGATGGCAGCCAGTTTCTTGCGCACAATCTGAGGTGGATCATCGTAAGCGATGCCAATCACACGCTGGATCAGGCGCTGGAAGAGCCCGTAAGCCTGGTTGTATTCGTATGA
>JBEQLH010000116.1:0-6137 GCA_040326075.1 Anaerolineales bacterium | reverse complement strand
CGGGAGGCAAGATTGATGGCATCCCCCAGGGCAGTATATTCCATCCTCAGGTCCGAGCCGACTGCACCGACGACGACCAGACCGGTGTTGATGCCAACCCGTACATCGATATCGATGCCCCATGAAGCTTTTATTTTCTCACGATAAGGGGCTATCCCGGCAATGATATCCAGACCAGCCAGCACTGCACGCTGCGGATCATCTTCATGGGTAAGCGGCGCACCGAAGAACGCCAGGATACCATCTCCCATCAATCGGGCGACAGTGCCCTCGTAGGTATAGACAGGTTTGATCATATGTTCGAAAGCGCCATTGATGATCTCAGACCACTCTTCAGGATCGAGCTGCTCTGCGGCGGCAGTGGAGCCTTTCACGTCGCAGAACATCATGCTGACAATGCGCCGCTCACCGACCATATCACCGCCCGCCCGGGCGGCTTCTAGCTTGGTGCGCATTTCCTCAGAGATGTATTGCTGGAGCTGCGAACCATTCGATTGCGACCCGCTGGTCCCGGTTGAACTGACTGGTGCGGGTTCAGGTCGAGATTGTATGGGGAGGCTCTTGGATCTAGCCTGCGGAGGCTGAGCTGTCTCTGATTGCGATGAGATGAGAGGTGGATGCGTGACTGCCAGGGATCCTCCGTTAAGTTGGCGACCACAGTGATCGCAAAATAGCGCAGCCTCAGGCAAGGCAACATTACAAAAAGGGCAATTCGATGAAACCCAGAAACCACAACGCTTGCAGAACCTGGCTTCCTGGCGATTATCACTCTGGCAGTTTGAACAAATCACGAATTTTCTTCCTCAAACATAAGAAAAGATGCAAAATAAATATTAATTGAGCGGTGTATTAGTTCCAATTCAATCTCTTTATGCTCTGATGTATTCTCAAAGGCGTTCTAACTAAAATCTCCTGGATCTGTTTCGTCTTAAACAATGAAATCATCCCAGCCTATCGATGAAGCCGATAATGAGCACAAACAAGACTGTGAAGATGAAGAAAACTCCAGCAGAAATCAAGGTGCTGTTAATTATTTCTCTGGCAGTGATTGAAAATTTATCTGGCAAACTGCCATTGTAGTAACGAAACAAGTTGAAGGCGAAGATATAAGCCGCTACACCAAGCGGGGGAATCTGTAATAAGTAGCGAATATTGGTAGATATCGCACTGCGGAAATAATACAGGATGATCCCAGCCAGCATGGTTAATAATCCTGATACGGCAATTGCTAATAAATTTGTTTTGACTACTTCATTTTCCATGATTATCCAATTAAATTATCCCTATCTATTCGTAAATAATGTAATGAGCTGCAGCGCAGCTCCAGTTCTGTAGAAGGTCACAAGAGATATTAATCCAGATAACCTATCCACCCAAGGTACAACCCACATGTTGCTTTTGATACCGATTGTCTGCCCATTGTCCAATCACAGTATCACAGATATCAATACCCTTTTTGATTTGAGCAGAAAGTGAACTAATGGTCCTCGGTTCTTGATCAAAAGGGCCAGATCAATAGTACTTTTTCCCGCTTAGTCGGCTCCTTCACCTGAGACTGTTGGAGCCTCCGAATTGGCTAGCGCTTTTTCTGGTTTGCTGGGCGGTTTGGAAGGCAAGAGCGCGCCAACCAAGACTCCCGCTAAGACTAAAACACCACCCACAATAAAGGTCAACGTGATCTGCTCTCCAGCCATCGATGAGGCGATCACAATTGTGATCAACGGAGTAACGACAAACCCGTAGGAAGTTCCAGAAGCTGTCCAGCGCCCCAACACGTAGAGGTAAGTTAGAAAAACAATGACGGTGACAAAAATAAGCAGATACCCAAAAGCTACCCAGGTATTGACTTGAGTTGGGATCACCCATGGCTCATTGGCGATCAATGAGATCGTGCCTAAGATGAATGCGCCAATGGTCATGGCGATAGCATTGGTGGCAATCGGATGGCTGCGGGGAAACTTCTTGGCGATCACTCCAGCCTCTGAGAGACATGCAGCTCCAACAATAATGGCCAGTACATGAGGCAGAGACAGTCCTCCACCTCTCGCCCCGCCAACAACTACTGCAATACCCCCCACAGCAAGGAGGGAACCCAACAAGCCCTGCCAGCGGATGCGTTCTACGCCATGCAGGAAGGCAAAGAAGATGGTCAGCAGAGGGACAAGCGCCATGAGCACCTGGTAAGTACTGGCTGGTGTCTCCACCAACCCCCAGGCGATAAAAGTGAACGCAAGTCCAACGCTCAGGGTACCAAAAAGAGCCGCACCCAGCAACGCCTGACCTCTTGGGAAAGGTATCTTACGAATAAACAGCAGCACCCAGAATATTAACCCTGCCAGTGCAAAGCGAGCAGCCCCACTATAAAAAGGTGATAGTTCACCATAGGTGATGCGGACAGCAACCGATGCGCCGCTGGCTAATAAGATGAACACTCCAAACGCAGCCAGGGTTTTATTATCTGGTAGAGCAGAAGTTTTCGTTTCAGGTTGCACTGGGGTATCTGCCCCTGCTGATGATGCCTGAACACCAGGGGCATCTTCAGGGATCACAAAGCATTGTTCGGTTGTCATTGCTCTTCCTCCAAAAAAAGGGTTTAGATGAGGCTATTCCAGCGACCTAAGTCAGACAATTCCATTGCTTCACAAACCAGGTCTGGTGCGATGTGGAGGAGAATTGTTGCGATGACCAATCCAAGCAGTGGCAAAACCTGATGGCACACTCGGGCTAAATAACCCAGTCGAATTTATTTTTGTTAATGCGTTTGGGAATTTAAACTCAGTATTTAGTTGGATTCTCGAAATATCGCCCACAAAAGTCTCACGAAAATTTGTTTAGTTTCAGCGCAAACGGGGATGCATACAAATCTTCAAAAAGTATTGAGACTATTATAACCTAAATTAGTTCATTAATATGAGCAACTTTGATGAAAAACCGCTAAAATTGTTGTTTTGCGGTTTTGAAACGTCTCATAAAGAGTAAATATCAGCCACTGACCCCCAAGAAAAAGCTGATCACGATCGAAACGACACCGGCCAGGACAGTTTTAATACCGTAAACAATCATCCTTCCACGCGAAATGTGTCCCAAAAATAAGCCCAAACTGAAAAGCGTGAACAAGGCTAATCCAAGGGATGTGTAGTAAGCCCAGGTGAGATCTTCAAAATTTCCAGCGAGAAAAAAAGGCAGCAGGACAACCAGGGCTGCCATAAAAGGCGAAAAGCCATCCACAATGGCAACGATAAATATCGCTGCCCGAGAAGCTCTGCCTATGCGGGTGTCGGTCAGATCGGTTAGCATAACCCGGCTTACCTCATCCAGATCACGTTTGCGTTCAGCAGATTCAGTCAGGTAAGCTCCCCACAAGCCAGAAATGCCCATGGCTATACTGGTGGTGAGACCTGTACTGAGTACAATCTGGGCGCTATTAACCCCCGCTACCAAGTTGCCCATCAATACACCAATAATGGTCAAGACACCATCGAAGGCATTCATGGCGAAATATCGGCGGGCAATCTCGCTGATGTTAGCAAGCTTGTCATATTCCCGAAGATAAGAGACGGCCTCGAGTAAAGATCTCATCGATTAACTCTCCAATATTTATAGGATGTGCAACTTGTATCGCTGCACATTGATCTTGTTCTACTTACTTGGTGACTGATCGAGATATCTGATTAATCTTGCAAAGTAGCCGCATCATCAATGATCATTTTTCCAGCAACGACTTCGTCAATAGAATGGATTGTGCCCCCCATATCCTCGATCAAATGGGAAACCTGTTCGAAGGAGATATCCTCGCCCTCTATGGTTATTTTTGCATTTTCCACCTTGCGATCCAACTCGTAAATGCTGATGTTGACTGCAGACACTCCAGTCAACTCGCTGAGCACATTGGCAAGATCTATGATATTGGGTTCATGAGGTTTCAGGGTATCTAGTACCAGCCTGCGGATTTTTGCCATGATTTATTCAACTCCTAATGAGAAATCTGGAAAGATTGTGAGAATTTATTATATCTGAACTTATTGCCAACACCGTTATGCAGGTTGCGTTCACTTCCCAGATCTGATCTGCTCACAAAACTAGTTCATAAGTTAGGGTGAAAAAAAACTTGACAACTTATCCAATTTGTGCAACAACACAATGGAGTGAACCACGATACAGGGCGATAATCACCACGCTTCAAGATTGTCAGCAACACAGCTCGAACTGTTAAGAGACAATTAACTTCCTTCACCTACCAGGAGAGAGATATGTTTAGGCTAAGGTGTACTCGCAAATTACTTCAGCGGATTAAAGGCGAGCATTTCGAGAGATCTGTCCCCACTACCACAGCCCTCGGCGATTGGTATGCTAATGTAATTCCTATGCCGTTCGGAGAATTACTCCTTTTCGTTAATGAGCGGTCTTTATTGGCGGTAGCAATCCCGGGAGAGGATGTCAGGTATATTTTGCCGCAACTTCGCCTAAGAGTAGACAATTTGATGAAGCGATTTAATGTACCCAATCATCTCGTGATTGCTGAATTACGAAATATGGATAATGTTCAGATCACCAAGACATCCAGCCGCAGTGTGCTAGGTTCTATGAACGATATAGCATTCAACCTCCAAATAATGACTGAATATGATGAAACAGGCACGATCCAGAACCTCGGTGAGTTGGAGCTAAAACATAGTAGTATGCCACACAAACCACTCGATTATGGTTTTCCTATTGATATTGCACTTAAGTTATTAAAAGATGAATATAGCCATACCGATACTTAACTGAGACAGCGCCGTTATGCCAAGGAGGATGTGGTCAAGAATCTCACCCACAGAACCAGCAGCGCAACACAGCAGGGATACATGGGTCTTAAATATCTCGAGCGAAATTAATTTTATACTCGGGCTTCTCGCTGATCGCAATCCTTCATGTGGGTGTGCTACAGAAGAAAAGCATTTATGCAATACTTAATGCCAGGATTACAAGCAATACTGCAAAAGGGTGCCCCGCTATCTTGGATACCCAAATAAATCATAGCAAGATAACTAATTCTGGGGGTCCGAAGACCAGCAAGATGAACTTCTCTGCATAATTGATAAAAACGACCGGCTGAGTTTAGGTAAGGCAAAAATACCACTCACCCGATCGACTGGGACATACTATAATTAGATCCTTGGCCAATAGTATTATGCGCGAAATGAACAGGATTTCACCAGGTATTAGTAATTCCTCGGTGTAATTCGTTCCCAGGTGGAGGTATCCGAAAAATTGTATCAATCATATCTGCAAATAAAACAACACGCCAGTCATCTTGTGATTTTTATCCTGGGATGCCTGTGCCTGTTTATCCCAGGTGAGGCCTATGCATCCCCTCCAGGCGTACAGCAGGATGTCCTTGAGGTCGTCATCGTAGGTAAGGTGATCGATTCACAAGGTGTGCCGGTCATAGATGCTGAGGTGATTGCTATCACCGAGAACCAACCTGAGCCACTGGCGGAAGCTCAGAGCCAGGAAGATGGCTCGTGGGTATTGGGATTTCCAGAAATACCCCTCGATGAGCTGCACATTACCATCGAACACCCACATTTCCAATCTCAGTCGATCAACTTGCACAGCTCCGAACTTCGCACCCTGAATGAGGATGATATATACCAGATAGATGATGTGATCCTTGAACGACAGATCAGCATCGGCTTTTGGGTGGCCACGATCGTCTTTATTGGGGTTTTATTGCTGATTGCATTCGAATTGTTACACAGCACAACCGCGGCTTTGGCGGGTGTTTCTATCATCTTCCTGACCTCATATATCGGAGGTGCGATTAACCCCGAATTTTTCATTCTTAGCTTTGAGCGCGGCTTGAGCTATATCGACTGGGAAGTTGTGTTCCTGGTGATGGGTATGATGATCATTATCGCCATTGTAGAAGGTACGGGTATTTTCCAATGGCTGGCTTTCCAGGCTTATCGCCTAAGCCGCGGACGAACCTGGCTGCTGGTATTGATCTTGATGTTGATCACGGCGGTCGCTTCGGCTTTGCTGGATAATTTCACCACCATGCTGCTGATGACGCCCATCAGTTTGCAGATTGGACTCGCTTTGGGGATTAACCCCCTGGCGCTGATAATTCCACAAGTGCTGGCCTCCAATGT
>JBEQLH010000343.1:0-2980 GCA_040326075.1 Anaerolineales bacterium | reverse complement strand
CTGTGGTCCTGATCGGGAAAACACCCTGGGATTGCACCCACATGGTCAGCTTTCCATCCACCATCTCTGCCGCTGCCGCAGATGGTCCCAGCGAAGCGTGCATCTGGTAAGGACGGTAGTAAGTGGCTGTCAGGGTGTGAGCTGCGTTGCCTGGTGTTTCGATGTCTGGGATTGGGCCGGGCACTGGTGCACCATCAATAACCAGGAAAGACTGCTTGGCTTGACTAAGCATGTAATCATAGAGGTCCTTTTCGGCTGGAATGTCCAGCTCACCCTCCCAGGTGGTAGTTTTAGCCATTTCCTCTAAGGCATTGATTGCCTGTTCCTCTTTCTCGCAGATCACCCCCAGGAAGCTGCCATTCCTGACCAATTTAAGTACGCCAGGTAATTTGCTGATGGCAGCCTCATCAATCGAGACCAATCTTGCGGCGTAGTTTGTGGGTCGCAGCACACGGGCGTGAACCATCCCAGCTGGCTCTATGTCATGAATATAGGGGAAGGTTCCAGTGACCTTCTCCACTAAGTCCAGGCGTTTTATGGGCTGGCCAAGGATTGTATAAGCTCTAGGGGATTTGAGCTGTGCATTACCGGTAATTTTTCGCCCGAATTGCTGCCCGGCAAGCAAATCCCAGTATGTGGTACTGCGACCGCTGATTGGGTCAGTGATCCTGCCGTCGCTGATCTCCAGCTGCTCGATCGGCACTTCCAATTCCTCGAAAGCGATCGAGAGCAGTACCTGCCGCGCCTCGGCTGCTGCATAACGGATCGCCTGGCCGGTGGTCTCCAAGGACATGCTGCCCACGGTAAGACCTTCGTCAGGAGAGTGATCGGTGTCGGTTGCCGCAACCCGGACCCGGTCCAACGAGACTTCCAACTCCTCCGCCCCAATCTGTGCCACAGCAGTTTTGATCCCCTGCCCGTACTCCACCTTGCCAGTGAAGAGAGTGATCGTGCCACCGGGGTTAATCTTAATCCAGGCATCGAGCTGCGGAGTTTCCAACAATACATTGGGTAGCGAATGTGCCCTTGGTTGCGGCAGGACTATTTGGTCATAATGCGTTTCGTATAGTGGATTTCCATCAGGGCGACCAATTCTCAATCTGATCGCTCTGCGGACTCGTTCATATACACCGCACCGGCAAAGATTCCCTTCCAAGCCACCCCGGATTTCTTCATCTGTTGGGTATCGGCGCTGGTTCAGCAATCCTTGCGCAGCGATGATCATGCCAGATGAGCAGTAGCCGCATTGGACTGCCTGCTCTTCGATGAATGCTTCCTGCAGGGGGTGCAGGTTGTCCGCAGTTCCCAATCCCTCGACTGTGGTGATTGTGAGCCCGGCTACATTCTTGATTGGCAGTTTGCAGGTCGGCACTGCCTGCCCATCAATGAGCACCTTACATGCGCCGCATTGTTCCGATCCACAGCCATATTTCACCCCTTTTAAGCCCAGGTCATTCCGTAACACATACAGCAGGGGAGTATCCTGTTCGACTTCTACTCGATGGAGTTGTTCATTGACCTTGAGGGTGAATTCCCGCCTCATTTGTGCTCCGGAATATGGTGGTGGGGGAAAATTAATTATCTCCAATTCTTTGGTGCTCTATTCCATGAAAGTGTTCACGATTTCCCCTTGATCTACCACGATAAATTCAACCCCGGTTTTTCCCCTGATCTCATGCGCTAATTTATGGACATACTCCTCGGTCACCAACCCAGTCCCCCCAGCCGAGCTCCCCAGGACAACAGTATCAATTTGGTGCTCCTCGATGACCTCGATCAGGACTTCCTGGAAATGGCCACGCTTCACGAGAGTAAAAGCATTTACACTGTCTTTCTCGGCCCGTTCTTGAGCCATAGCCAGCATAAACTCGCCCATCTCATCCAATTCATCTTCGATGTCAATTAATTTTGGAGCCGCGGTTAAACCCAGGAATTCAACATTTGTAACATATAAAAACAGCACTTCCGCACCGCGCTCTTTGGCGATCGCGATTGCCCGGTCTTGATTCGAGTAGCTGTCTTTACCCCCGCGTGTTGGGCAGAGAATTAAATTTGGCATCAGATACACCTCCCAGGTTCAAAAACTAAAAATGGAACAACAGCCACAAGAAACCGATTGTCAAGGTTAAATACGTGACCGGCAATCCAACTTTGAGAAACTCCTTAAAGGTAATCGGGGTATTAGCCTGTTCTGTGATACCTGCCGTCACCAGATTAGCCTCGCCACCGATCAAGGTCCCGTTGCCGCCCATGGCAGCCCCCATAGAAAGCGCGTAGTAAAGCACCTGGTTTTGTGCACCAGGGATGGAGATGGTCAGGAACCTGACAATCGGCAGCATCGCCGCGGTGAGAGGGATGTTTGCAATCACCGTTGAGATCGTCCCAACCCCAAAAACGATCACAAAAATGCCCAGCACCAGGTTTTCCCCGATCAAGCGGCTCATTCCCTCGGCTGCCAGGCTGATCAGCCCGACTTCCTGGATAGCGCCAACGATCATAAACAAGCCCATGAAGAAAACCAAGGTCGTCCAGTCAACGGCCTTGATCATATGTTGGACATCCGGCTTCAACCATATCAACAGCATTGTAGCACCAGCAATCGCGGTGACCGCAAGCGCCAGGTGGATCCTTTCGCCCAGGATGAACCCGACCAACACCAGGGCAAAAACCACTCCAGATTTCCAAAGACCTCCCGGGTCTTCGATCTGGGCATTCGCCTCCAGCTTTTGATACAACTTTGGAGAGATACCGCCGCTTTGTTGGCGGTATTCTTTGCGATAAAACAGCAGCACAAAGCCTGCCATCACCACCAGGGCAAGCACCACGCCTACAGTCTGGTTCACCAGGAAATCAGTAAAACTTATACCGGCATAGGCACCGATTAATATGTTCGTGGGTGTGCCGACCAGCGTGCTGATGCCACCAACATTGGAGGCCAGCACTTGTGGAATTATCAGCGCCAGGGGGTTAATCCCCAAAG
>JBEQLH010000115.1:0-8761 GCA_040326075.1 Anaerolineales bacterium | reverse complement strand
CGACAATGACATTGAATATCAGCACGAACAACAGCGCACTGATGGTGGAGATCCAGCCAACCAGTGTGGAGCGTATCCAACCCAGGAGCGCAACTCCCAGGCTGAATACCAGTGTTCCGATATATGTGAAAGCGGCAAGGGCGACAGCGATTGAGTCCAAGAAATCGAAACCCCATTCCTCCGGACTGGGCACATCTGAGGGCACATAGCTGAGCCAATCGGAGGGTAAGATGAAATACATCGCTGCAATAGAGGTAGAAGTCAGAAAGAGCAACGAGGCGAGGACCATTACGCCTATCACCCAGGAAACGATCTTGCGTTCATCCTTCAGAGAAAGCAGCCCAACGGTTACCATGACCCCAAAACCCGCCAACAGGCTGCTGAGGTATGAGAACTGCCTCAGTGCTTCTTCATTCAACATCGTACTCCTCCAATCCTCACATTAACGCCGGGAGATTGTTGTTCTTAGAACCTGGCATACTGAGAACCAATATCCATTCACTCAACCCTGCAGCTGCTCCCACTCTGCCAGCAGGGCATTAATTTCGTTTTGAACCTGCACGTAATCCTCCCCCAGCTCTTCGACCAGTTGGCTGTTCGCGGGTGGATCCTCCAGCTGCCGGGTAAGAGACACCAGCTGATCTTCTAATTCTGCAATCCGGGTTTCGATCTCATGCAGACGGTACTTACGTCTGCTCTCACCCTTTTTTCGGCGATTATTGCCAGAGGAAATTCTGGTCTCTGTTTTATTTGGAAGCTGGGATTCGGCTTCAACCAGTTCAGCCTCCAACCGGGCATGGTACTCACTGTAGGTGCCTTTAAATACGCGCATCGTTTTACGTTCTGGGATGATGTCCCAAATCTGCGTCCCCAGGGCATCGATCAGGTAGCGGTCGTGGGACACCAGCAGGATGGTGCCTTGGAATTCGGCCAATACCTCCTGCAGGACCTCCTGGGAGGGGATATCGAGGTGATTGGTTGGCTCATCGAGCAGGAGCAGATTTGCATCCGTGAGTGAAAGCTTGGCCAATGCTAAGCGGCCCCGTTCGCCACCGGATAAGGTAGACACTTGTCGGAAGACGTCCTCTCCAGTGAAAAGAAACCGGGCCAGGTAATGGCGGATATCGGCCAGCAGCATACCTGCCGCGACCATCTCGATCTCCTCTACCAATGTCCGTTCCGGGTCCAGGTCTTCGTGAGCCTGGGCAAAATACCCGATTGATAGGCTTGCCCCTAAAATCACCTCACCGGAAAGGGGAGGCTGTAGGCCCAGAATTGTTTTCAAAAGGGTGGTTTTGCCAGCCCCGTTCGGTCCAATCACCGCTGCGCAATCCAGGCGGTGCAATTCAAGGTCGCTGGAAGACAACAGGGGATTCCCGGGATAGCCGATGGTCACCTCTCTGGTGCTGAGGATGATATTGCCGCTGCGGTGTCCAGCTTTGAGATTGATATTGAGGTCAGGTGGTTTTTTCAGCGGGGATTTCAAGGCGTGAATGCGCCGTTCCACCTCGGCTACATTCATGATATTGGTAGAGATGTCGGCCTGGCTGGCGATCTCTAGCCATTGCTTGCCCTGCATCGCTTCGACGCCTAAACTTTCGATCGCCTGTACCAGGCGGCTCAGACGGCGCAGCTTGCCTTTGGCCTGCGAAGTACGCTGACCGGCGATATGGCGCTTGACGTAATCCAATTCCTTTTCCAGGCGCTCTTTCTCAGCCGCGTAGAGTTGTTGGCGCAGCTGCCAGCGTTCCTGCCGCTGGTGAAGATATGCGCTGTAGTTGCCGCGGTAGGTTTCCCAACCACCAAAGTCCATTTCCCAGATGTGTTGGGCGACTTTATCCAGGAAGTAACGATCATGTGATACCAGGATTGCCGCGCCTTCCCAGGTGAGCAAATAACCTTCCAGCCACTCCACCGCTGCTATGTCGAGATGGTTTGTGGGCTCATCCAATACCAGCAGGTCGGGTTTGGAAAGCAATAACCGCGCCAGGAGGGCGCGCGTGCGCTGCCCACCTGATAATTGATTCAATGGACGCCGGAGATCTTGCGCGTCGAACCCCAGACCGGATAATACCTGGCGGATGCGAGTCTCGTATGTGTAGCCACCATGAAATTCAAAGGTTTCCTGCAGGGCACCATAGCGAGTGAGAGCTTCTTGTGAGCGATCAGGGTCACCCATGGCTGCTTCAAGTTGCACCAGTTCGGCTTCTTGCAGGCGTAAATCTTTGAAAGCTGTCAGGCATTCATCCCACAGGCTGTGTCCGGCAGTCAAAACCGCCTCTTGGGGCAGGTAACCGATGGAAAGACCACGCACTCGAAATACATTCCCCTCAGATGGTTCATCGAGACCTACCAGGATACGCAGCAGGGTGGTTTTACCGATCCCATTTGGTCCGACGATGGCAATTCGGGCTCCACGGGGTATACTTAGCGAGACACCGGAAAAGATGTCATCCGAACCGAAGGATTTAGCCAGGTTAGACGCGGTTAAAATTGACATAAGGGAACATTAATCAGCCAAACTTCGTCTTGGGAGAGTGCCAAAGCCTTTGGCACCATATTTGCAACAGTACCCAGAACACTAATTTTACCCTAAGCAGTGGGTATACCTGGCGTGATATAATAATGTGCCATTTCACAAGCTACTGGTAGCATTTTCAATCCCCGCTGTCTCTATCTTCTCAATCCTCCTGGTGTTGGATTAGATGATTGATCTAGGCGGGTTTATCCTTTACCGCAGACTCACAATTGTCTGCAATTTGAAGCGGAAAATATGGAGCAAGTTCAACAAAGAAATTCAGAAACGAAGCAAAACGCTAGATCCAATTGGGTTTTAGTGGGATTGCTTGTCGCATTTTTCATCATAGCCGGGTTGACAGCTTTTCTGACCTTCACAAATGTCAGAGATTTTGTCGCTGCCTGGAACCTCACCGATCTACCTGGCATGGTTGTCAATCCAGCGGAACCAACTCAAAATTCACCGGAAGTTAACCTCAGCGAGGAAGCAGTCCTGCCACCAGTGGTCATTGGACCAGAACCAATACCCTGGGATGGCGCCAGCCGGGTCAACGTCCTGGTGATGGGTCTGGATTACCGCGACTGGGAGAGTGGGGAAGGCGCTCCCCGCACGGATACCATGGTCCTGCTCTCAGTTGATCCACTGACGAAGACAGCCGGTTTCCTTAATATTCCCCGCGATTTGTGGGTCAGCTTGCCTGGATTTGAGGAACCCAACCGGATTAATGTCGCCTACCGCTTTGGTGAAACTTACCAACTGCCGGGTGGGGGTGCTGAGCTGGCAATGAAAACTGTGGAGGGTCTGCTCGGTTTAAAGATCGATTATTATGCCCTGATCGATTTCTACTCGTTTGAACAATTCGTTGATGAACTTGGCTTCGTCGAGATCGATGTACCGGCAAATATTTGGGTTGACCCAATAGATGGTCCGACAGTGAAATTAAAGAAGGGCGCCCATGATCTTCCTGGCAACCTGGCCTTGGCATATGCCCGCGCCCGCAACACCGAAGGTGGTGATTTCGACCGGGCAGTACGCACACAGCAGGTCATCATGGCGATCCGCGACCGCATTTTGAGAGCTGAAATGCTTCCAACGTTAATCAGCCGTGCTCCAGCGATCTTTGAGCAAATATCAGCGGGAGTGCAAACCAACTTGACCCTGGAGCAAGCCGTCCAGTTGGCCTGGCTGGGCCAGCAGATCCCAGAAGAAGAAATCAAGCGCGGCGCGATCGGTACGGAACATGTCACATTCGGTAAATCACCGGATGGAGATGATGTGTTGAAACCCCGGCCGGAACAAATACGCATCCTGCGGGATGAGATATTCACCACCGATGGACCAGCAAGTCCGGCAATGGCAAATTCTGACCCACTGGAATTGATGCTCTCAGAGAATGCCAGTGTCTCTGTTTTGAATGGCGCCGGCACACCTGGATTGGCTGCCCGCACATCTGAATTCTTGGTCTCGCAGGGTGCCAATGTGATAGCTACCGGTGATGCTCCGGAGCCTTACAGCGCGACAACGATTATTTCTTACACTGGGAACCCTTATTCACTTAATTATTTAGTGGAATTGATGGGTATTTCTCCGAACAGGATCTTCAATCGTTTTGACCCATCCAGCCAGGTAGATATCGATATTTTTCTGGGGTATGATTGGGCAAACAGTAATTCGATGCCATAATAATTGCCTATGGATCACAGTCAAGAATACAAAAATAAGCCAAAATCTTCTCTCTCGTCAAACTGGTTGGTGATGGGGCTGGTGGCTGTCTTTCTCATCGTAGGGATCGTTACCGTCTGGCTGACTTATTCTGCAGTTAAAGATCTGGTCTCTACATGGGGTTTAGCCAGCCCCCCGAGCCTGTCTATTGATGATCCTCAGGCAGGAGCGGTTGGATTGCCGGAGGATCTGGGTCCGGAGGGAGAAATCCCCCTGCAGGCCAATGGCGGTCCGCCCTCCAAACCCTGGGATGGAAACAGCCGCATAAATGTACTGGTCATGGGCCTGGATTCGCGTGAAGCGGAGAGTGATGATATCCCCCGCACTGATACCATGATCCTGTTCTCACTTGACCCGGAGAGTCGAACCGCAGGAATGCTTTCCATTCCGCGCGATTTGTGGGTAGAGATCCCGGGCTTCGATTATAACAAGATCAACACTGCTTACCGGTTGGGCGAAGTCTATAATGTGCCAGGTGTAGGCCCCGGGTTGGCCATGCTGACGGTTGAGGAATTGTTAGGCATGCAGATCGATTACTACGCCATGGTGGATTTCCTGGCCTTTGAGAATTTCATCGATGAGTTGGGCGGCGTCACCGTTGATGTCCCCAAAAAGATCGTGATCGACCCGTTGGGAAAGTCCAACACGGAAGTCCTGAAACCTGGAGAACACCTCTTGCCAGGTTATCTGGCATTGGCATACGCTCGTTCCCGAAATTCTTCTGGCAGCGATTTTGACCGGGCAGGACGCCAGCAGCAAGTGATCATGGCAATTCGAGATCGGATCCTCAGCGCTGAATTATTGCCGACATTAATCAAGAATTCTCCCGCATTATATGAGAGCTTATCATCCGGGATCAGCACCAATCTGACCCTGATGCAGGTAGTCCGTTTAGCCTGGGCAGCTCAGCAGATCGAGTTGGAGAACATCCGCCAGGGTGTGATCGGTGTCGACCAGGTTGACTTCGCTTTTTCCTATGATGGGCAGGATATCCTGCGCCCGCTTCCGGATGCGATCCGCCAATTGCGGGATGAGATCTTCTCTGAATCTGGACCTGTGGTCCCGATGGCACCCGAGGTAGAACCGCAAGAATTGGTGGACCAGGAATATGCGACCGTGCAGATTCTAAACGGCACTTTTTCCGCGGGCCTGGCATCTCAAACCACTGAATACCTCCGAACCTCAGGTATCAACGTCACCGATCCTGGAAATGCGAATGAAACTTACGCATTGACTACTATCATTGACTATACTGGAAATCCTCACACCGTTGCGATGATCGTGGAGCTGATGAGTATCTCCCCGGAGTATATTTTCCATCGCTATGATGTCTCCAACCAGGCAGATATCGTGGTGATCGCCGGCGAAGATTGGTCAATCCAAAACCCGATGCAGTAGGCCTGGTGCCAAGCTATCACCCCCTTTGAGAGAGGATAACGAGTAAACGCTGCTGTGGATACGCTGACTGGCTCTGTGGAGCGCATCACGTATTACAACCCGGAAAATGGGTACAGCGTGGTGAGGCTGCGCCCGGACCAACCAATTAAGCAGGCTGCCTCGCAGAGAGATCAGGCCACCGTTGTAGGCAATTTACCAGAGTTAACCCCCGGTGAGCATCTACGCCTGACTGGTACCTGGACCAACCACCCCAAACACGGCTTACAATTTCAGACTGAAACCTGTGAACAGGTCTTGCCCGCCACCGTGGCGGGTATCAGCCGTTATTTGGGTTCAGGACTGATCAAGGGCATTGGTCCGCGCCTGGCCGAGCGGATTGTCGACCAGTTCGGCGACCAGACCTTGGAGGTGATTGAACTCCATCCTGAGCGTTTGTTGGAGGTGCCGGACATCGGTCCAAAACGCTCGCGTTCGATCGCCAACGCCTGGGAGGAACAAAAACAGGTCAAGGAAATCATGCTCTTCCTGCACAGCCAGGATGTGAGCACCAACCTGGCGATCAAGATTTACAAACAATATGGAGACCAGTCCTTACAGGTGGTGCAGTCAGATCCCTACCGCCTGGCCAGGGATATCTACGGCGTAGGGTTTAAAACCGCCGATCGCATCGCCCGATCTCTTGGCCTACCAGAAGATCATCCTTCCCGTATCGAAGCTGGATTGATCTTTGCCCTGAACAAAATGATCGAGGAGGGACATGTATTCGCCCCTCGCCAGCTGCTGGCGGAACGCACGCTTGACCTGCTGGGAGATATCGATCCTGAGCTGATCCCGGAGGGGATCACCCGTCTTATGGAACAGGACCGGGTGTGCCAGGATTTAATTCCCATTGAAGAACTGGATAATGCCAATGGCAAGAACTTACCGGTCAGCAGCTCTCAAGTAATCGGTGAATCAGGGGCTGATTACCGGCTGTCAGCCATCTACCTGGCGCCCTTTTTCCACAGCGAGATAGGCGTCGCCGGGCGCATGAGCCAGCTGGCGGCCACCCTTCCTTCGCGCCTGAGCGATCTCCCACCAGCATTCTTACCCCTTGATCCCCAACTCACCGAGGAGCAGGCAGCTGCGATCCGCACCGCTATCAGCCATCCGCTCAGCGTACTTACCGGCGGACCTGGGACAGGCAAAACGACTGCGCTCAGAGCGCTGATCGCGGCAGTAGAATCGGCGAACAAGTCTTATGCCCTGGCTTCGCCTACCGGGCGCGCCGCCAAGCGCCTTTCTGAAGCCACCGGCAGACCGGCCAGCACCATCCACCGCTTGCTGGGTTTCTCGCCGAGAGACGGCTTTAAGTTCAACGCCGATAATCCGCTGACCATTGACATGCTGGTGGTCGATGAGGCATCAATGCTGGATTTGATCCTGACCAACCATCTGCTTAAAGCTTTGCCTCCAGGCTGCCATTTACTGTTGGTCGGGGATGTAGACCAGCTGCCTTCAGTAGGGGCGGGAGATGTCCTGCGGGATGTGATCGCCAGCGGGATCGCCCCGGTAACCCGCTTGAGCTATATATTCCGCCAGGAGTCCGGTTCCCAAATAATCACCAATGCCCACCGCATCAACCAGGGCCAGATGCCGGTCTTCCAATCGGGTGGTGAGCTGCCTGCCAACGATTTCTTCTTGTTTCCTGCCGAGAAGACGGAGGATGCTGCTGACTGGGTGCAGGATGTGGTCTGCAACCGCATTCCCTCAAAATTCGGCTTCGATCCAGTGCGCCAGGTGCAGGTCCTGGCGCCTATGTACCGTGGTCCGGCGGGTGTGAATGCCCTCAACGAGCGCTTACAAACCTCACTCAACCCACCATCGTTGAAGAAGGCCGAGAAACTGCTCTTTGGACAGATCTTTCGACTGGGGGACAAGGTCATGCAAACCCAGAACAACTATGATAAGGATGTTTATAACGGCGATATTGGCCAGGTGATGGGGATAAATCCCATCGAGCATACCCTGGATATCGAGTTTGATGGGCGGCGGGTGAGTTTCGACTGGACGGATGCAGATCATCTGGTGCTGGCATACGCAGTTTCGGTGCATAAAGCCCAGGGATCAGAATTTCCCGTGGTCGTGGTGCCGGTGATCACGGCACACTACATGATGCTGCAGCGCAACCTGATTTACACTGCCATAACGCGAGCCAGTCGTTTATGCGTCCTGGTCGGAAACCGGCGGGCGATCGGTATTGCAGTGAAGAACAACCGCGTCGCCCAACGATATACAGCTTTAGCCTGGCGGATGCAGGCGATTTCCTGACAAATTTTCACTCAACCAAGGTCCAGGTGCGACGCACTCCAGAAGTGCGTCGCACCTTTTACCTATTAACTAGACAAGAAAACTCCTAATAAATAAATTACATACCGTTAATGAAGTTTTCACAATTTTTAGGTAAGCTCAGGAGGTGATATCCGTCTATATAGACAAAGGTATCTGTAGAGGTGTGATATGGGTAAAAGCATCAGAGTTTTTCGGATTAATGGTATCCCAATTGGAATTCACCCCAGCTGGTTCATTATCTTTGTATTCTTGACCTGGTCTCTGGCCAATGGTTATTTCGCCAATCAAGCCGGGATGTCATTCTCAGGGATTTGGGCCTTAGGGCTGGTCACAAGCCTGATGTTCTTCGCCTCGGTGTTAGCCCACGAATTGGGGCACGCCTTTGTTGCACTGCGCAGCAATATCCCGGTAAAGAGCATCTCATTGTTTTTCCTGGGTGGTGTGGCTGAAATTGAGCGAGAACCATCCACGCCAGGTGAGGAGTTCCGCATCGCCATCGCTGGTCCGATGGTCAGTTTGGGGCTGGCATTGGTCTTTAACAGCTTGAGCCAGTTAAGCGGAAGTTATCCATATATAGGAGCCGCGCTAGACTACCTGGGGCGAGTAAATTTGCTGCTGGGATTGTTCAACCTGATCCCAGGCTTTCCGATGGATGGTGGTCGGGTCCTGCGAGCTGCCATATGGAAGGTGACCGGCGATCTCTACCGGGCAACCCGAACGGCCTCCTTTACGGGGCAGTTAGTGGCTTTTGGTTTCATCGGTTATGGGGTTTTCAGTATCTTCACTGGAAAT
>JBEQLH010000114.1:0-8793 GCA_040326075.1 Anaerolineales bacterium | reverse complement strand
TCAATCCGGCCTTTCTCAGTTGCATCCCGAACGAAATTAACACTCACATAGGTTAATGGCACCATCAGACTCAAGGTCAACAAAGCCGCGAATATCAGGCTGCGCGGTAACCGGTTGGCAACTGTGATCGGCTTTGGACCGAATCCAAGGGCAAAGAAGACCAGCGTGGCGGCGAAGGCGATGGCAACTGCGTTGGTGACAAACAGCAGCCCCGCTCCACCGGCGATATCCATACGATCCAAGGCAAGCCCAACTCCAATGGTACATAACGGCGGCATCAAAGCTGTAGCAATGGCTACCCCGGGCAGCGCGGCCGACAAATGCGGTTGGGCAAGTGCATAGGCGGCGGCGATCCCGCCTGCTACAGCGACAGTCAGATCAATCGGGCTGGGATTTGTTCGTGCGAAAACCTCTCCCGGGACATCCTGCAAAAGGATGAAAGGTAAACTGCGATTTAACCAGGTCCACAAAAAGGAAACCAGCACGGCGACGATCGCCCCCTGAATGACCCCGCTGATCGAATCGCGCAGCAGGTGACCATCACCAGTGATGGATGCCATGCCCATTCCTAGGATGGGTGACATCAGCGGTGCGACCAACATTGCGCCAATGATGATGGCGACTGAGTCGGTAAGCAGACCCATCGTGGCAATTGTGCAAGAGAGGATCACCAGCAAGAAGAAATCAAAGCCCGGGTGGGCTGCCTCCCGTAAACGGACGCGAACCTCCCCCCGGCGCTCTTTATCTATTGGACGCGTGATGCGGCTCCAGAAAAGCAGAAAGCGAATCCGAAGAGATGGAGGAGGTTGGGAATTATTGGTGGTCATCGATTAGCAATTTTTTACGAATTATTCGATCAGCTGTGACCCAATACCGGGTGCGGCTGGTATGGTTCCTCCAAAGCAGCAAGCTCATCTGCGCTCAGTTCAATCTCCAAAGCTGCTGCGTCTTCCTCAAGGTGCCGCATTTTACTGGCGCCGATGATCGGAGCGGTCACGCCCGGTTGGTGCAACAACCAGGCCAGGGCGACCTGGGAAGGTGTCACTCCCCGCTTCTTGGCCAGTTCGATCACTCGTTCTACGACGGTAAAATCGCTCTCCTGATAATACATTTTGTGGGCAAAATCATCACTCTTCGCTCTGGCAGTGTCCCCCCATTCCTGCAGCGAACGATTCCCGCTCAAAAAACCACGCGCCAGTGGGCTCCAGGGTAACACCCCAATCCCTTCCGCGCGACACAGGGGCATCATTTCGCGTTCTTCTTCCCGGTAGACCAGGTTGTAGTGATTTTGCATTGATATAAAACGGGTCCAACCATGCAATTCAGCCAGGTAAAGCGACTTTGAAAATTGCCAGGCGTACATACTCGAAGCGCCAATATAACGCACTTTACCTGATTTAACCACGTCATGCAACGCTTCCAAAGTCTCTTCGATGGGTGATTCTGGATCCCAGCGGTGGATCTGGTAGAGGTCAATATAATCTGTTCCCAGGCGACGTAAAGAATCCTCAATGGCTTGCATGATATGCACTCGAGATAGACCACCTTGATTTGGCTTATCACCCATCGGGAAAAAGACTTTGCTTGCGATGACCACCTCTTCCCGGCGGGTGAAATCCTTGAGAGCGCGCCCAAGAATTTCTTCACTGATCCCGAGGGAGTAAGCATCCGCGGTATCAAAGAAGTTAATTCCCAGTTCCAATGCGCGCTCGATGAACGGGCGGGATTCACTCTCATCCAGCACCCAATCACGCCATTGGGAGGTGCCATATGTCATCGTCCCCAAACAGATGCGGGAAACTTTTAATCCACTCTTACCTAAATTTTTGTAATGCATCTTCAGTCCCTTTGATTATTTTAAGGGGGATAATTCAGCCAATCAGTTCTTCTTGTTCAGAGATCGTTTTCTGGATCAAATCAACTGCTTGCTGCAGGGTTTCAGTATCAAAAGTGAACTCCGCTCCTGTCGCTGAATACAGTTGGGGAAGTGTGACACTACTTCCCAGCGAGAGCGCCTTGCGATATTCTGCGATTGCCCCTGCCCGATCGCTGATGGAATTCCGCCAAACCTGAACAGCGCCCAATTGGGCCAGGCCATATTCAACATAATATAATGGATCACTGAAAATGTGAATCTTCCGCTGCCAGCCAGTCATCAGCTCACTCTCGAGACCACCCCAGTTAACACCCGGCATAAATCGTTCCCAAAGCAACCCCCACTGCACATCACAATTCGCTGCATCCATCGCAGCCAGATGATTTTCATACACCCACTGTTGAAAAGCATCCACCACTGCCATATACGGCCAAAACAGCAGTATGCTCTCCAAGAATTGGATTCGTGCCCGGGCGGCTTGCTCAGAAGAGTAAAAACCGCCTCGATCATCTGTCAGGTAAGGCGCTGCCAGGAGTTCCATGGACATGGAAGCGACCTCGGCAAACTCCGCCGGAACATCCAGGAAAAAGTAAGGTAAATGACCGCACTCAAAGACATGGAATGCGTGCCCGCCCTCATGCAGCAAAGTCTGTACATCTTCATGTATGCCAACTGCATTCGTAAGGATAAAAGGGCGCTCAGAGGACTGATAATGGCTGCAAAATCCGCCGGGGGCTTTGTTTTTTCGATTTTCTAAATCAAGCAGACCTTCATCCCGCATGATCTCAAAATTTATTCCCAACTGGGGATCGACCTGGTGAAATATATTCGAGGTCTTGGTCTCTAAATCCCTGGAAGTACTGAAGGGTTTTAGCGGGGATTTTCCAAAAGGATCAACTGTAAGGTCCCAAGGTCGTAAGCTGGTTAAATCCAGGCGCTGGCGACGTTTCTCGTAGACTGATGTGGCTGCCGGGACAACCACATCGGCAATGGCTTGATGAAATTGGAAACAATCTTGAGGGGTGTAATCGAAGCGCAGTAATTCACGCCAGCGGTAAGCCCGGTAGTCCGGGAGGTCTGCATTGGCAGCTATCGTGCGGCGTAAATCCAGGAACTCAACCCACAGGGCGTTAATCTTCTCCCGGTCGGCGAGTTGGCGCTCTGCCACCAGACGCCAGGCATTCTCCCGCAGCATACGATCGGATTTTTGATATACAGGTTGAAGTTGGGGTAAGGTGAGCTCTTCTCCAGCCCACATAACAGTTTGGTCCCCAATGAGCTTGTCATATTCGACAGCAAGTTTCTTGTCCTCGCTGAGCAGCGGTAAATTAGCCTCGCGAAATAGATCAACCTGGGCGCGCAAGTTACGCAATGGCACCTCATAACCTGATGGGATGATTTCACTGGTGAGTAATTTTTCCTTCAGCTTCTGTTCAGCAGCCTTTGCCCGCGGTCGAATTTCGTCGAGGAAGTGTTTATACTTTCCTTCCACACCCTGGTCAGCGGTGTCTGCTGCCGTGGCATCGTAAAGACGCCAATAGGCCTCATCCAGAAGCTTGCTTAATTCGGACCAATCAGTCAGCCAATCAGCAATTGTATTTTCATCCAGAGATTGCGCGGTAAGAGATTTGAAGAATGGTTCGATTTGAGACCAGGACCAATCCAGAAATAAATTTGCATTGTCAGGCAAAGAGGAATTCATATCATTTTCTCCAATCCAGCAAGCAGGATTGATCAACCTTTATAGTTCTAACCAGTATTCAGGGATCGCCGCGCCAGACTTAATCATTATTTTCATTTGTTCAGGGACTGAAATCTAATTCTGGTTGGTAAGTATGCCATTGGGTGGTTTGCTGGTAGGCATGCGCGACCTGGAAAAGCAGTTCTTCACGGAAATGGGGACCCATCAGCTGCATCCCAACCGGTAAGCCCTGATGGTCAAAGCCGACAGGAAAAGTGATCCCCGGCACACCAGCCAGGTTGGCGGGCAGAGTTAAGACATCTTCCAGGTACATCGAGAGCGGGTCGTCTCCATGTTCACCGATGCGGAAAGCTGTCGTTGGGGCGACCGGCGCGGCAATAATATCCACCTCTTCAAAGGCACTCTCGAAATCCTGTTTGATCAGCGTGCGTACTTTTTGTGCCTGCCCGTAATATGCATCGAAATATCCTGCCGAAAGAGCATAAGTGCCCAACATAATCCGCCGCTTCACTTCGGGACCAAATTTGTCACCCCGTGTATGGCGGTATATATTCCACATCTCATCTGCTGAAACACGCGGTCCATAACGAATGCCATCAAAACGGGCCAGGTTGGCAGAAGCTTCTGCTGGCGCGATAATATAATATACCGGCAGGGCATGCTCCGTATGCGGCAGGCTGATCGATCTTACCTCTGCCCCCAATGACTGCAGTGCGTGAATGGCCTGGCGCACACCTTGTTCGACATCTGTTTGGATACCAGTTACAAAATATTCTTCCGGCACTCCGAGCCGCAGCCCTTGCAGGGATGGAGCACCAGCTTCACCGCCCCCAAAACTATCGATGTTGATATCCGGAATCGGCAGGTCTACCGTGGTAGCATCCAGGGGATCTGAACCCGCCATCACCTGAAATAGGGGTGCAATTTCTTCAGCTGTACGGCCGAATGCACCCACCACGTCCAATGATGATCCATAGGCAACCAACCCGTAACGAGAGACGCGACCGTAAGTTGGTTTGATCCCTGTAACCCCGCAAAACGAAGCTGGCTGCCGCACACTGCCACCCGTGTCAGTACCCAGGGCGACTGGAGTCAAGCGAGCTGCTACTGCGGCAGCGCTGCCGCCGCTCGAACCGCCCGGGACACGATCCAGATCCCAGGGATTATGAGTCGGTCCATAAGCGGAATTCTCAGTCGACGATCCCATGGCAAATTCATCGGTGTTGGTCTTTCCGAGGATGATCACACCCGCCTGACGCAAGCGCTCAACCGTGGTGGCATTAAATGGCGGGATGAAGTTCTCCAGGATGCGTGAACCACAGGTGCAGCGTACATCTTTCACACACAGCACATCCTTTACCGCGATTGGGACTCCAGTCAGGCCAGGCAGGGGCTGATCAGGTTCGCTTCGCCAGCTCTTGAGCTTACGGTCAGCCTGATCTGCCTGGGTAATAGAATCATCAGGTGTCAGGGTCAAAAAAGCATGGATGCTGGGGTCGAAACGATCGATCCGCTCGAGATATGCCTGGGTCAATTCACGGCTCGAGACCTCCCCCGCGCGCAAGGCGGTGATCATTTCTCCCAGGGAGAGATTCACCAAATCGCTCATTAAATTAAATTTACTCCAATATAGGGGGGACGCGGAACTGACCTTTTTCGGTCTCCGGAGCGTTGCGCAGCACCTCTTCCAGGCTCAGACCCGGGCGAGGTTCATCCTTACGCAAAACACTGCGCGCCGGCAGCACACTGGAGGTGGGAGAGATCCCGGAAGTATCCACCGCCTGTAAACGGGCAGCATAATCCAGGATCTCTGAAAGCTGCTCGCGATAGCGAGCTTTTTCATCCTCGGAAAGCCTCAGGCGAGCTAACTCAGCAATATGTTCAACTTCATCCAAGGAAAGTTTCATGGTGGCGATTATATCACGCTGGTTTGTCGCGGATTTCTCTCAATGTTTAATCAAGTGAATCCTTGAGGTCACCAGGCTTGTGCATACCAATGTAAATATTCCTCAATGTGGTCTTCCCAGTAAGCCTCCTCGTGATATCCAGGATACAGATGCCACTCATGAGGAATCCTTTTTTCAGTTAGCAGCTCTTCGAACCAAATCGCTGATTTAGAGATTTGGGGGCGGTCTCTGTCTCCCAGGTCCAAATAAATACGCGGCAGGGATCCGTGGGGAATAGAATCAAGCCAGATTTTGATATCCGGTAAATCTGTCCAAAAAACCGGTAGGCTGTGAAGACCAATTGCCCCAAATGACTCCCACCTTGAGAGCCCAAGGTGCAATGCCCAACCAGCTCCCCGGGATAAACCCCCGATGGCGCGAAAATCCCTTTCGACACGCGTTCGATAGACCTGGTCAATCTTGGGCAGCAGCTGCTCAGCTACAACCCGCCCAAACATATCCTCGGTTGGCTGGCTCCAGGATCGATCGCGAGGCATAACGATAATCAGAGGGGATATCTCTCCCCCTGCGATCAGTTTATCCGCCATTTCATCAACTCCCAATCGATCCCATTGATCTTCATTGAAATTTTGTCCATGGATCAAATAAAGGATCGGATACCTGCGCTCAGGGAACTGGTCATAACACGGCGGCAGGTAAACCCGATACTCCATTGGCAAGGGCAGCAGATCGGAGCGCAAATCATGTTGTTCGATTCGCCCTCCCTCATCCCAGCAAGACATGCGGGTCGGAGATGGGCTGGGGGTCTGAGTGGGAGATCTTGTGATGGTTGGAGATGGTGTAAATGATGGTGTTGGAGACGGCGTTTCAGAAAGGAAAATCGTCTTGATTGGCATTTCAGTAATTGTTGCCAAAATCTGATTTTCTAAAGTCGGATTCGTCTGGGATGCCACCTGCGGTCCGGAACACGCGCTGCCAACCATCCCCATAATAAGCATAACGAGGATCAACCAGGACCGATTCAATGACTCACCACGATAAATGTTCACTCTTAATTCAGGAAAAATTTCTCTGCTTAAATTATTCGCGCCAACGTATTGGCGCGGAGAAGATCATCATCACAATTATGCAACCAAACCTAGCAGGAGAGGCGAACAATTTTGTCAGATATTAATTATACTGGGAATATTTTTTATCGCTCTTCAACAGTGAATTTCATTGCTGTGCGAATCTTTTCTTCTATTTCTACATCCACAAACTCGACGATAAAGACCACATCAATGCCATCCTGGTCCAAGTAGCTTCTAGAGAGCGCCAAGGCTTTTACTGATTGATTCACTGCACTGGCTCCGATGGCCTGTACTTCAGCCAAATGATGCTCACGGAAAACACCTGCAATCGCCCCGGCAACAGCGGATGTTCGGGAGGTGCCTCTCACCTTGATCACGTCCATTTCGCCCTCCTGATATTGTTGGCGACTATGAGCGAACCCCTCTTATGAGGAGTGATTATGTGTGCCTGTACATATTTTTTTGTCTACTATCCATTCTACAAGATTTTTGGGAGTGGGGCAAGTGGAATCATCACCAACTTTCACTCACCCCAAGGAAAAACTCACAAAATCACATTTTCTCCAACATTTTAACTCTAATGTACATCTTTATGTGACATAATCTATAATATGGGTAGCTAACTATTACCCAAGTTACCCGTATCGTTCAATGCGTTTTTGCGTCTTATTTAATAAGTGAATGGATAAATACCAGGAAGAACTACTTCGTCGAGCGAAAAAGTTTGACCAGCACGCTCTGGCTGAAATATATGATTCATACAGCACTGGCCTGTATGGCTATGCATTACGTTTAATTGGTGATCCGAATTTAGCCGAGGACTGTGTGGCTGAGACTTTTACCCGCTTTCTCAACGCGCTTCGGGGTGGGAAAGGCCCTCGGGATTATCTTAAGGCGTATTTGTACCGCATTGCCCATAACTGGATCACTGATTATTATCGCCGCCATCCTCCAGAGAGTCTTCCCTTGGAGGAAGAATTCAATATTCCTGATGAGATGCGCCTGGAAGAGCTGGTCGCTAACAGAATTCAGCAAGACCAGCTGCGGGAGGCGCTTTTTCAACTGACCCCAGATCAGCGCCAGGTAATTATGCTGGTGTTTATCGAAGGGTGGCGGAAAGCTGAAGTGGCAGTCGCATTAGGAAAACCAGTTGGGGCGATCAAATCTCTACAGCATCGGGCACTGAAATCGCTCAAGCGAATCTTAGGAATAACAGAAAATGAGGTAAAGAATGACACAGTCAGACCATACGCGAAATTTACCACTTGAAGATTGGTTCGCCGTCTTGCGTCCAATCCCTGCTCGCAATCCGCAGGTCGCAGCGCATGGAAAGGAAAATTTCCTGGCGCAAGCCCGTTCGATCTCTTTACCCGTATCCAAAACCAACGATGTGCGTCATATAGGGTGGATTGGATCAATCCAGCAACTCATCCGCAGCAAGGAGTATTCACCCATGTATGTCACACTTACTTCGATCGTAGTTGTCCTCTCACTCATGCTGGGGGGAACTGGGGCTACAGTCTACGCAGCTCAGGATAGTCTTCCGAATCAACCGCTCTATGGGGTAAAGACCTTCAGTGAAGATTTAGCTACCAGCCTGTCATTACGCAATCACCAGAGAATGCAGCTTGAACTCGAGTACGCAAACCGGCGAGTCGCTGAAATGACCTCATTAGCATTGAGAGGCATCAACCCACCTGAACCAACACTAGTCCGTTTGGAAATGCACCTTGATCGGGTGATCGAATTAGCCGCAAGTGCGGGCGAAGGAGATATGATCAAGGCTTTACTCCAGGTTCGTGCAAGATTGGAGCGACAGATTAGATCCCTGAATGGAGCTCCGCAGGTTGGACCGGTAATGACTCAAGCAATGGAAGCCATTCAAACCCGGCTGCGCTGGGTAGAGCTCGGGTTGGGAGAGCCAAATGCGTTCCGTGAACAGGTACGAGTACGCAACCAATTCCAGCAGCTACCTGAAATCGGTGAAGGTTATGGTCCTGGACCTGGCCCAAATCCTGAACCGGAACCCGGAGAAGGTGGGTATGGCCCAGGACCCGGTCCAGATCCCGATCAAGAACCCGGTGAGGGTGGTTATGGCCCAGGGTCCGGCCCGAATCCTGATCAAGAACCTGGTGGGAATGGCTACAGCCCAGGACCCGGTCCCGCCTCAGATCAAAAATCCGATGAGGGTGGTCCTGGACCTGGACCGAACTCGGATCAAGAACCCGGTGAGGGTGG
>JBEQLH010000113.1:0-8794 GCA_040326075.1 Anaerolineales bacterium | reverse complement strand
AGCTGAAAAGTGATATCCGGATCAATCTTAACTATCGGTGGTTCTGAAACGGGTTCAAGGTAGGTCAGGCGGGGAGCATCGGTCTCAATCGTTTCGACGAATATTGCAGAAATATCGGTCTCATTTGGCTTCATGATCCAGAACTCGAGAGAGGTTCCTGGATTGTGACGAATAACAACCCAACGTTCAGATTCTCCGTCGTTGTCGAAGTCAAAATAACCTGCAGAGCTGACTGTCACGCCGGAGATTTCTAAAATGTTGATCAGATCAGGGTATTCTTGAGGAGTAATCGTGGCTGCCAGACTCTGGAAGGCTAGGGCAGGATCACAATGTGGATAAGGTAAACATGCCTGATAGATATCGCGCTGCTCCTGGTAGATTTCAAGGAATTCAGCGGCAGGGGTGATCCACCTGCTTTCTGGAGAGGCTGGATTTGACACGATGGTGGAAGCATAATCCGTTGATTCAGCCCAATTACCAAGCAGACCGTGATACAGGCTCAGACGGAAACGCCATTCATCCAATGCATCCGGTGGATAATCTCCTCCAGTAGTGGTGCTTTCCGGAGGCCAGTTGGGCAGGAGGGTTTCCATCAATTGGATAGTAGGTTCTAAACCCCATACATTCAAAGCATGGTTAATTACCACTTCACAATAGCTGAGCAGGTCCAGGTCTGGCTCAATCAGGTAAGTGGGATGCATGAATGAGAGATTGTTTCCATTCCAACTATAGGCATGATTGACAGTTACCGGACAGGCAGCGAAAATTAAATCCTCAAATTGGAGCACACTTTCTCCACTACCTGGCTCAATCGGTTCCCAATAGTTAATGAATTCCGGACCAATGGCTGGAGGTGAGATGTTTTCATAACTGAGCTCCACAGGTGGCTGCAGGTCCAGACTGAAAACCCTTGGTGTGACATAATTGAATGAATCATAAATTTCTTTCGGATAAATTCCTACCACGATATTATTGGTGCCGAGTAAATTTACAATAAAGTGATTCATCTCACTGGGTTGGATGAAATTAAAATCGCTTGTCAGGGGGAAGTTTATATACCCGTTTGGTTTTTCGATCAACCAGAAGAAACTGCTTCCATTTTCACCTGCGCTGACTTCTACCAGGGAGCTGCTGAGTTCATCAGAAGGAGTTTCCAGCGGGGCGACCTCGATAATGACCTGTGGAGTGCGATTCAGACCCCATCGATCTAATTCATCTAAGGCTACCTGTCCTGAATTCAATTCCTGGTTGATTATGTTAGCATAAACCTCACCAGCAGCAGGATCGCTGGTGCGAGCCAGGTTATACGCCAGCTGCCACAGCCAATCCCTGGCTTGTGGAGCAGTATTAAAACGAAGTAGGGCTTCCTGTTGGGAGAATATGGCATAGGAGAAAGCGTCGTAATATCCCTGATTATCTGCGCCGCGTGCGTACCCCGAGAGAGTTTCCGGATATACTTCTAACAGATCGATCAATTGAGTTGCCAGTTCCGGCGTCCAGTTAATAAGATTATATTGATCGTTGTGTTCACCTGGAAATGCCGGGGTTAATGAGGGTAATAAAGTTGGTAATGGTGTCACTGTAGATGTCGGCGCGATTGTTGGAGTTCGAGTTGGCTTGGGTGTAAAAGTCGAACGGAAGGTGGGGGTGTGTGAAGGGGTCGGTGTCAAGGTTGAGATTGGTTGCGTGGAAATGACCGCTTCAATCGGTTCAGGGGTTTTTTGTTCTGGAGGAGATTTTGGTCTGGTGAGGACCAGAATGGATGCAACCAGGACAATGATGAACACGACGCCCAGAATGCTGATTAAGATGATTTGCCGGGATGAGAACTTTTGACTGTTATCCGGAGCAGGCTGGTCAGAGGAAGATGAGGTCATTTTTGTGAAGTTGCGTGTTCAGGTCTGTTGGTCATAGTTTCACCAATTTTACGCTAAATCAAGCTTTGTGGATACCCGGTCTCCTATTTCTTTGGTAATTGGAGACAATGGTGGGCAGACAGGCCAGAGGGGAAAATTATAAAATTGGGCAAGTAGAAACTTAATCAACGGAGGGAAAGGTGGGTAGGCTTCCAATGTTTCCCGGACAGAATTAATCCGTTCCTGTATTTCAACCGTGGATTTATGCGCTTGAAAAGCATCCCATAAAATGCGCAGGTCCGGAGATATCAGATTTGCTGTGGCTGTGATGCATCCAGATGCCCCATTCTCCAGAGCCAGACTGAAGAGGCGATCATTACCAGTCAATACGTGGAAATCATTTCCGAAACGATTTCCCAATTTCACCGCGAATTCCGCATCCCCAGAGGAATCCTTTAATCCCAGGAACTTTTGTGGATAAGCTTCCTTTAATCCTGACAGCAGGCTTAGCGATAGTGGAACACCAGATACCGCAGGGATATGGTATGCGAGTACAACTCCCCCAACCGGAACTGACCGGTCGAGAACGTGTTTGTACCATGAAGATAATCCATCTTCCCCAGATGCTCGAAAGTAATATGGAGGCAATAACACTGCCCCATCAAAGCCCAAATCAAAAACCGCTTTAGTCAATCCCACGGTCTCGTCCAGGCTGGGTGTGCCAGTACCAACCAAGAGCTGAAAATCTGGCCAATCCTGGCGTATCTCCAATGCAACCTTTAGAATATTTAACCGCTGCTTGGGACTGAAGGAAGGTCCCTCACCAGTGGTTCCTAATAATAGGGCTCCATGACATCCCCTGCGAGCAAGGAAATCAAGGAAACCTGGTATAGATTCCAGGTCTGGTGAGAAATCTGTTTTTAGCGGGGTGATTGAAGCGGCGTATACACCTTTGATCTTCATAACAATTACGGAAAGAGGTAAATCTGATAAAATTTTCTGGGATTTATTAATCCATCAATTATTTGTCTTGTAATCCAATTCGCAAGATTTTTTGAATTTGGTGTTATATTTCTTTGGAAAATCGGATTAATATTAATTTGTAAACGATAACTGCAAATAGTTCGAATTAATCCTCGTAGGGGATGATCTAGCCAAAAGATGTATGCATATTGTAAACGATAACCAGTGTTCAGTTAATTGTTTGATTGTAGTGTTTGCAAACAGGAGAAGATTTTAATCAAAATCGAGTGTAAAATAACAAATAATCTGGGTCTCATCTAATTTCAACAATCTTGATCTGAGCGAGAAAGAAGAAAAACGGTTGACACGAAATAATTCTCATGGATGCCCGAAAATGACCTTAGTATTAAAATGGAGGAATAAAATATCCAAGAAGATCTTTCCAATACTAAGCCTTCTAATCGTTGCGGCAATGGCTCTTGCTGCCTGCGCGCCAGCCGCAACTCCCACAGAAGCACCACCTACAGAAGCACCACCTACAGAAGCACCACCAGAAGCTACTGAAGAACCGGTGGCTACCGAAATGCCCATGGAGACTGAAGAACCCACTATGGGGTTTGCTTGCACAATCTCCTTATGGCACTCATTCAATGAAAATGAGATGGAAAGTTTGATTGGTGTGACCACGGCATTCAAGGAAACGAATCCGGATGTAGAATTTGACTTTCTCTTTTCACCTCCTGATGACATCAGAGGTAAATTCGAAACTGCAGCTGCGACCGGCGGTGGACCATCCATTCTATATGGCTCTGCCGACTGGGGACCTTCTATGTATGATGCACTCCTGTTAACCGATGTATCTGAATTCGCCAGCGATGAGTTCCTGGCGACGATCAACCCTGCCGCTCTAGGTTCGGTTCAATATTCGGATGCATTAATTGGCTTACCAATTAATGTAAAAGGTGTGCTCATGTACCGTAACGCGAGTATTATCCCTGATGCGCCAAGTACATTCGATGAATTGGTCGAGATGGCACAGGCTGCTACCTCAGGTGATGTCATCGGTGCTGACCTCGAATATGGATTATTCTTCTCAGCAGGACACCTGTACGGTCTTGGTGGAGCATTATTGGATGCTGAAGGCGACCCGACCTTCAATGACGAAAAGGGCGTTGAATGGGTTGAAATGATCAAGCGCTTCGAAGAAACAGGACTAGTCGAAAACAACAATAACAACGATGTCAACCTGTTCCTTGAAAGCAAAGCCGGCATTATCATCGACGTTCTTTGGAATGCCGCTCCTCTGGCCGAAGGCATTGGCGCTGAGAACCTGGTGATTGACCCCTGGCCGGCTGGCATGTCGGGGTACGTTCAAACTAATATTCTTTTCATGAATGCCAATCTCACAGGTGATGACGCAGAATGTACCTGGGCTTTCATGGAGTTCATGCTTTCACCTGAATCCCAGGTTATTTTCTCTGATCCGGCCATGGCTGGCAATATTCCTTCCATCCTGGGTGTGGAAGTTACTGATCCAATCCAACAGCAGGCGTTGGCCGCTTTTGAGGGTGGGACCGCTTTCCCGGTGATCCCTGAGATGGGTGCGTATTGGGATCCGGTGAACAATGCTCTGCTGTCCGTGATAGAAAAGGGCACCGACCCTGCTGAAGCTTTACAAGCAGCTCATGATGCTGTCGTCGTAAAAATTGCGGAAATCCGTGAGGAATAATCATTCCGGAAAGCTTCTTATATGATAAATACGAACAGATGGAAGATTTTCATCTCCCACCTGTTTTCCTTCCTTTATCCGTCCCCGCCCTGGCGGTGACGGTCTTGTTCAGCTTTATGACTGGGTGGACGGAATTCATTCTGGCCTGGACGTTTCTTGAAGCCCCCTCACGCTTCACCCTTGCGATGGCATTAAGATCAATGCAAGGTCAATTTTCCACTCCCTGGTCTGAGTTCGCAGCCATGTCGATCCTGATGACAATCCCCATATTAGTTCTCTTCTTTGCTTTCCAGCGTTGTATTGTTTCAGGACTAACAGTTGGTGGAGTGAAAGGGCAGTGCAACTAATTCCCTTGATTAAATAACAACGACCTTAGTTGATCAAAAAAATCGGGTATCAGTACCCGATTTTTTTATTCCTCATCCTCCGGGGAGATCATTCCTGGTTGATCAACCTTGGTTACATCTCCATGGATATTTATTGTAATTCGGAAACCCATCATTCCCATATAGGCGCGACCTTCCTCCGGGATACCGGCTTCAAAAAGGGCATTAAATTGCTTGTCAATGTTTTTTAGCTGGGATTCGATCATAGCCTTTGTGAAAATATCCTCCTGGCCCAACATCTTGGCGGTTTGTTCGCTGAGAATTCCTTCATGACCGTCGATCAATTCACGCATGGATTCAAGAACTTGCCGGTCAACTTGTTCCGAGGGGATGTGCCGACGAAAACCTGCATCGTCAACAACATAATACGGTTCACCACCGACATATGCTACATCGACGGGATTGTCACTCTCATCAAATATAAGACCAGCAAATAAGGGTTGGCTTGCCATATATTTCCTTCGATTGTTATTCTACTACATCGACGTTGGTGCCAAATTTTTTATAGACTCTGATCTCATGCGGTGGAACAACCGGGACGGTCCACCGATAAATCCATTTAGCAGCTGAAGGGGTTAAATTTATGCAGCCATGACTCCTGGGACGACCATAATCGTTATGCCAGTAGGTGCCATGAAAGGCTACTCCTTTTTCAGTGATGTAACATATCCATGGTACACCGGGTAAGTCGAACCCATTTGATGCCAGATCACCAGCAGCCATATGCCTGGATGGTCGTTTGTGATATGTTTGGTGTCTGCCTTGGGGGGTTAAAAAGCGGCCATTACTGAATTCGGCTCCACTGGCAACGCGAGCCATGAAGACTGGTTTACCTTCTTCATAAGCGATCACAAGCTGATCTCTTAATCGGACTTCAAGGCGTTTATCACTTGGAGACACATCAGGTGATATTTGAGATAACTCCTCGCGGGGAATTACGCGGAGATGATTCGCCGGGGCATAAAATGTCAGGTCCCACTTGTCTTCTTGGATACGATACCAGGGATCGCCTAGATTGTCTTGAACCAAGGCTGATGCCCAGTGAGTTGTCTCATAGTAAAAACGATAAGCGAATTGATGATTCTTTCCTGGTCCCCAATGGGCATCTGTGTATGGGACAGTGACTTCAACCAATGCACCGTCGCTTGGGATGTCAGAGTTGGGTTCGTTAAGTCTTGTCTGGACCGGTTGGATGGCTCCAGAGTGGGCGTATCCCTCATCTCTAATTCGATACCAGACCCGGTTATGTTTCGGCTCCTTATCCCCTACGGTAACCTCAGAGATCGGTAAGATCATATCTCGCCAATAAATTGTTACGGGATTCCCGTCCAGCGAAGGGCGATCAAAAACTGTCGATTTCATCTCGGCTACTCGCCCAAGTTGTTCAGGAAGTAAATCGCGGAAGTTGATAAGTGGGTGGAGAAATAATCCAAACATGCCCAGACTGCCAACTTGCAAGAAATCTCGGCGGGAGAAGGGTGGGTTTTCGAAAATCGGTATTTTGAGGGACATCTCAATAATGAATAAAAACGACTGTTCCTACCGAAGCAAAATCATACACCCAGCCAGAATCAGGTATGGTGAAATTTATACATCCGTGACTCATTGGTGTACCGAAATTGCTGTGCCAATAGGTACCATGAAGGCCGTAATCTTTGTAAAAATACATCACATATGGAACATTTGGGAGGTAATATCCGGGACCTGCCATATCCGCGTATCGATATTTTACATAAATGCGGAAAGTTCCGGTGACAGTTGGGTGGATCCAAGTTCCGGTTGAGACAACAAAAGTTCGCTGAAGATTCTTGCCTTCATATGCGTGGGCAGTTTGGTTTGTCAGGTTAATTTCTATCCAATGTTCACCCTTTTCAACACCTGCAGGCAAACCTGGAAATGATGGAGCAGCAGGTGGAGGTGGGGGAGGCGGATCGGTGGGAACCAGAGTTGCGGTGACAGTAGGGGTTTCTGTTGGTGTATTGGTTGGAGTGGGAGTCGGGGTTTCTGTCGGCGTAGGAGTCGGAGTGAAGGTGGGTGTTGGCGTGAAAGTGGGTGTGGCAGTTGGTGTGCGGGTGATTTTCACCACTTCGACCTGTGCGATCTGCAAAGGATCTCCGGCGGAAAATGCCCGTGAGATTGTTGGTGTTCCATACCAGGCGAAAAGCGCTGCAATAACTGCAATAAGCAATATGGCAAGTGGTAGAAATGATCCGGAAAATACAGACCTGGTCCGGGTCAGATCTGAGGCTGATGGCTGTTGGACAATTATTCGGTGACGTTTAACAGGGAAAGGCGGTTTAGCGCGGATGCGTTGGATTGCCCAATGCATACCCTGACGGGCGCGTTCGCTCTCGGGATTGATTTCAAGTGCTTTATTCAAGTAAGCCAGGCTGGCTTCTGGATTGGCTATTGCTGCTAACAACAACCAGGGTGCTTCTCGTTCCGGAGCCTTAAGTGCTGCCTGTTCTGCTAAACGACGCGCATTCCTTCGATCACCATTTTGGAGAGCTTGATAGGCATCCTGGATTATTTGCCGGGCGGAGTTTGAGGATGAGTTCATGGTTGAGCTGTGCTGGAGATGTCCTCATTTCTGATATAGCAAAGAATTCCATCGCTGATCCCCTTTGCGATTTGGTCCTGCCCTTTAGTTAATATCTGGCGATCTAGATTCATGAACCCAACTTCGATGATCACTGCATTTGTGTTTGGATCGATTTCATCAAAGGCATGGTAACTGCTCATATCATTCGTGATAGTGCTTGCATGGAATGGTAAACCCGTAGCTTTAGCATATCTGTCTTTGATACAAGCAGTAAGCCGCGATGCCCTTTCTGGATACTGATTGGACAGTGCTGCAGCAATTTTGAAACCTGTTGCCTCGTCATTTACAAATTCACATGAATCGGCATGGATTGATACAAGAGTCAAGGAACGATAACCCTGGAGTTCCTGGTCAAATTCTCTAAGAAGATCGACATCAAATCCTTCCTGGACCAAAATTTCTTTGACCTGGGTGGCGATCCCCTGGTTGACTTCGAGTTCAGTCAATCCATCAGCACATACAGCACCAGGATCATTTGTATTATCATCCCAATGACCAACGACCACACCAATTACTGGCCGAGGGCGTGGTGTGGGAGTAGGGAATGCGGCAGTTTCGGTCGCTTGGAAGGCAAGAACTGCCGCGAATCTTTCACTAAGATTCCCCGGTAATAAACTGGCGGGTGTCCAGGCAGTGAATAAGGTTGCCAAAATAAATGCCACAATAAGAATCATTTGCAGCTGGTAAAACATACCACGGTGAGGTGATTTCGGAGTGTGAGAAGTATTTGTTTCGGATGAATCCATGATTTTAGCAGATTCCATCGTACCTTAAACTGTCTTGAAATGCAAGAGTTATTGGAAAAGAAAGATGCAATTCTTATTGTTTTGATCGACCATCAACAATCCTGATTGATTTAAATTTTGGCATTGCTCATAGGAGAGAATTTTTTTGACATATCTTCTCTCTTGACGCTATCCTCCCCGGCATGTATGATGGTGATCAGAATTCAATATCCATCATGGTAAGGATATAATATGTGTTTTGTGGATTACGTAAGGAACACATTTTTTATAAATAGGTGTAAACATGGATAATGCTGATCAGGACCAACTCCGCTTAGTTATGCGCCATTGGACAACCGGTATCACCGTAGTTTCAACCCAGTATCAAGGTGTTCGGCATGGAATGACAGTGAGTTCATTTACATCTGTTTCCCTCGAGCCCCAGGTGGTCACGATATCTTTGGCGAAGAGTTCCCGTACTCATGATTTGATCCAAAGTGCTGGTAGTTTCGGAATTACTATCCTGTCCACTG
>JBEQLH010000112.1:0-8802 GCA_040326075.1 Anaerolineales bacterium | reverse complement strand
AGGACTCGAACCTTCAACTACATCCTGGATGGATGAGTCCATTCAGGGCTAACGATTAAGAGTCCCAGAGTTTAATGTCTATCCCTTGCATCTGTGTCTATAGGTTCTATTGTGTCTACTTATAGGGGCTAAAAGTGTCTATTGTGTCTCTATTGTCTATAATTTCTATGGCGGTTGCACCAGGGTTGCACCGGATTGCATCTGAAGTGCAACTAGCATAAAGAAGGAAAGGCGACTCCAAGTTCGATGTATACTCTTGGTGGTTTAGTTTGTTTCCTTGTCACATTCTGAGAGAAACGATCCAATATTATTTCAACTTTTATTCCAATTGACCTGTAATATAGATGGGATAGACTTTATAGACATCCTGCCGATAACTTTTTCACAGAGGAGATTTCATTTCCCCATTCGGGGACTTAATTCGAGTCACGGTCCGCCCACAGAATTGAGTCCTCCGTTCGTTGCCGAGATATGGGTAACAGCAGGGATCATAAGTTGGTCACTATGATGGAACGGGTTTCTCGACCTGCCCTTACCAGGGACGCATAATCCAGTGTTGTGAATCCAGTACTAACTCCCAGTTAAATGGGTTGGAGCGCTGGTTGGGATCTTCGGTCGGGTTGATAATCTTTGTGGATTATTTATATTCTGGTAGCCATTCTCCGTGGGCTTCTATTAGCTCATTCACCATAGCCCATATCTGATCAAGGTCCAATTCTGCTGCTGTATGCGGGTCGAGCATGGCTGCATGATAGATGTACTCCCGTTTGCCGGTCACCGCAGCTTCGACCGTCAGTCGTTGCACGTTAATGTTGGTCTGGATCAACGCCGCGAGTTGTGGGGGTAGGGACCCTATGCGTATGGCTTGCATGCCATTTTGATCCACTAAGCAAGGTACCTCTACAATGCAATCGGCGGGTAGATTGTCGATCAGATTGTGATTGACCACGTTACCATACACGGTCCTGGGTTGACCACTCTCAATGCTGTGGATAATCAAGGGCGCGTATTCGTTGCTGGGTGTTACCAGATCGATCTCCTGGAGAGAATCTAAAAGATAGTCGATCACTGTCGGCATAGCGGGGATTTCGCTGATAGCCTCTTGCAGCGTTTCCTCCGATCCTTTTTCGCGCGAAGATAACTTTTGTTCATAATCTGACCAGATAGCACTCTGTGCCTCACATCGGTATAGGTACTCGTCGAGGGGGATATTAAATCTTTTAAGTAAATCGGGTCGGCCTTCTTTGATGAACCAGGGTACATACTCGCTGAAGTGTTCGCTGGATTCGGTGACGAAATATCCCAGTCGTCTCAACATTTCGTAACGAACCCTATTCCAGTCTGGTACTCGTCCTTCTTCTAAGACCTTATGGATAAGGGGGTATAGATCTTTGCTGTCTCTCTCGAACTTGAGGTAAAAAGCCATGTGGTTGATCCCCGCGGCCCGGTAGTTAATTTCCTCAATCGGTATGCCAATATCATCCGCAAGCTGCCGCGCGGTTCCCTGCACGCTGTGACATAGACCAACGGTATTGATGGTGCTCTTTCGGTTGATAGCCCAACAGTTCATAGCCATTGGGTTAACATAGTTGATGTGCAGCACATCCGGGCATACATCTTCCATATCCTGACAGATCTCCAGTAGCACTGGAATGGTACGCAGTCCGCGCATGATGCCACCAATTCCAAGCGTATCCCCAATAGTCTGGCGTAAACCGTATTTCTTTGGGATTTCGAAATCTATTACTGTGCTGGGTTTGTAACCACCTACCTGGATCATGTTGATGGCGTAGTCCGCTCCATCCAACGCTTGTCGCCGGTCAGTGGATGTTTCGATGACCGGATTGACATTTAGGCTATCAGAAATCCTTTGGGCGATCAACTCCGTTGTATCAAGCCGCTTAACATCGAGATCATGTAAGCTGATAGTTACCTCCCTCAGATCTGGGAAACTGAGCAGGTCTCCAATCAGGTTCTTGGCAAAAACCGTGCTCCCGGCGCCGATAAAAGTGATTTTTGGCATTCTAGAAATTATTTAATTATCCTCTTTCAAATTTCCTGCCTGTTGCCAGTTCCCCAAATTTAATCCCCATTATAAATTTCGATACTCTTGTTCTTGACAATACAATCACAAAACAGGGTTAATAAATCGTCATCCTGGGTAAGCAAGTCTATCGCCTGTAACGTATGGGGTATGGTACGCACTTCAACGGTACCATCGCCAAGTTCTGCGTTTCGTATCGCCCCCCACATTTCATGTCCACCGACCCGCTCATACATAATCTTTGGTACAGGATAGAAAGCAAGTTCACTTGGTTTAGTGATCATCACATCCATCACGCGCATGATGTAATTCGTTGCTTAGACTTCATAAAAGATATTGTCAGATAGAAATACATGACGACCTCGAACAGACTCGCTGGGGTTTACAGCAACGGCGACGATCCCAGGTCAAGCGGAAAAGGGCTCAACCTTGCCAACTCTGCCGGTGAGTCGGTATTAGCATTAAAAGGTCGTAGCCTGAAACTGAATTGGAACTTGCCGGGCTGTATCAAATATTGGGGCAATGTGCCCGGCCCACAACTGGCACCGCCAAGACCGCTTTGTTTGTGGTCCAGGTTGAGAATGGTCTCATCGCGGCGGACCAGGTCACAGGTGTGGGTAGCCTGGTAAAGATCAGCGGCCGAATAGTGACTAGCACTAGCCTCCATCAAGGGCATTCCGATCGCCAGAAGCCCGACGCTGGCGTCGTTTGTCAACGTCAGCCAATGGACAGCGGTCTTGTTGCCGTTCTCTTGCGGCAGGATATACGGAACGTATTGATCATCCACCGGACTATGGTACAGGCCCAGGGGCGCGCCGGCGTTGCGGTCGATATAGTTTTCATGCGGCCCGCGCCCAAACCAGGAGAAGTTCTCGAAGCCTGAGGGCATTGTCAGGGTCAACCCGATGCGGGGCAAAGGCGGCAGGCTTTGGTCGCATTCGACCCAGTTTTCTAAAGTAATATCGCCGCTGGCGTAAATCGTATAACTGTGCTTGTGTTTAAAACGGGCGCGACCTTTCTTGGGCTGGAAAAGGCTAATGATCAAAACGCGGACCATCTGGGGAGATAGCCTATTCACTGAAAACTCTTCGACAGCACCTTCCAGCTGGTCAAAACCGGCAACCAACCACTCTTCCAGATAGCCACCACCCTTATACGGCATAGATTTAATACCATCATTGTCGGTCGGCGCCCGCCAAATATTCAGCTTTGGCCCAGCGGCGAGCAGCTCGGTTCCTATAAACCTCAGAGAAGTAATCCCCCCGCTTTGTTTATCGAATATGATTTGAGACTCCCCGGCGTTGATGGAGACACCGGTTTGGGTTTCTTCGATCGCCAAAGCCGGCAGGGAGTCGATTTGTGGCAGTCTTGGCGGCGGCACAGAGAACGGCAATTCAAACTGCTCCCAGGCGACCTCGTGGCCTTTAGCGGCCCAAGGCGTGTCCTGGACCAGGTTGAAGCGTACAGTCAAGTAAGAAAACGCGCAAGGGGGCAGGGTCCCCGGATTGAGGTCCAGGGTAATCGTGCGACTCTCTCCCGGCGGGATCGCCATTGGGGGCAGAAGCCCCTTTTGCAGGAGAGTCCCTTCGGCCGATAGCTCCCAATGGAGCTCCAGGTCGCTCAAATCGGTGAAATTCCGCTTATTGACAATTTCCAACTGGCCTTGTGCGAGATCAACGGCTTTTAGCGCTAGCGGTTGGCAGATTTTTTTATGCTCGTAGAGCGCCGGTTTGGGTGTGCGGTCGGGCCAGATTAAGCCGTTGATGCAGAAATTGCGGTCGTTGATATCGTCGCCAAAATCGCCGCCATAGCCCCAATAAGGTTCGCCATTCTCGTCGTGTTTTATGATGCCCTGGTCGATCCAGTCCCAGATAAAACCGCCCTGAAGACCAGGATTGTTTTCGATGGCCTGCCAGTATTCCTTATAATTACCCAGGCTGTTGCCCATGGCATGGGCGTATTCGCACATAATCAGTGGGCGGTCGGCCCGGGGGTCCTGAGCGTAGGCGACGATTTGATCGATGGAGGGGTACATGGGGCAAACCAGGTCGGTTGCCAGGCGCCCGCCAAACCAATCCGGGGCAATATTCTCCGAGATAGCACCTTCATAGTGAATGGGCCGGGTAGGGTCAAGGCTGCGCATCCAGCCTGCCAGGGCGTCATGGTTGGGGCCGTAGCCACTCTCGTTGCCCAACGACCACATGATCACGCAGGGGTGGTTCTTGTCGCGCTCGACCATACGCATGCCGCGCTCCATAAAAGCGCCCAGCCAGGTGGGATCGTGCGGCAGTTTGTTATACACCGCATGGCATTCGATATTGGCTTCGTCGATCACATACAGACCATAGCGGTCGCATAGATCGTACCAGTGGGAGTCGTTGGGGTAGTGGCTGGTACGGACGGCGTTGATATTAAATTGTTTCATCAATTTTATTTCGGCGAGCATGGCCTCTGCGCTGACTGCCTTGCCGGTTTGGTGGTCGTGGTCGTGGCGGTTGACGCCTTTGATCAGCACCGGCTGGCCGTTGATGAGCAGCTCCTTGCCCACAATTTCCACCTGGCGGAAACCTATCTTAGAACTGACCATTTCCAACAGCCGGCCTTGAGGATCTTTCAGAGTCAGAACCAGGGTATATAAATACGGATCTTCGGCCGACCACCTGCGCGGGGAGCGTACGGGCTGGGATAGGTCAACCTTATTGATCTGTACGTCCGTCTCCAGCAGCGAACCCACGGGCGGGCGATCGAACAACGCCTGGTCATCAGCGTTATAGAGCTGTATTTCGACCTGGTAACCGTCAGCATCCACCTGGTTGTGGTTATCGATCTTGGCCCTGACAGCCAGGACAGCATCGTCCGAGGCCGGCTCAAATTTGGGCTGGGCGAAAAAGTCGAATATGTGGACTTTCGGTGTCGCATACAGGTATACGTCGCGATAGATGCCCGCCATCCACCAGTGGTCCTGGTCTTCAAGGTAGCTGCCATCCGACCAGCGGATGACCAGCGCGGTCAGGGAATTCTCGCCGGGGTGGATATATTCGGTCAGGTCGAATTCGGCCGGCAAGCGTGATCCCTGGCTGTAACCGACTGGCTGCCCGTTGACCCACAGGAAAAAGGCTGATTCGACACCATCGAAACACACAAAAACCTGCCGCCTCACCCAGTCTGAGGGAAAAGTGAAACGGCGCTGGTATATCCCGCTAGGGTTATCCTCCTGGGGGACGTGCGGTGGATCGGCGGAGAAGGGCATCTGTACATTGGTGTAAATCGATCTGTCATAGCCCTGCATATTCCAATTGCCAGGCACTTCGATCTCGGCCCAGTCATTAGACCCCACCTGACCGGTATCCATATCAACCGGTGCCGCCTCAGGGTTAGCGGCATAAATAAACTTCCATCTCCCGTTGAGCGATTGGTAATAATGCGAAGCACCCTGCTCCCCCCGCAACGCAGTCGGGAGATCGGGGTAAGGGATCGTAGCGGCATGACCAGGAAGCTTGTTGATTGCTACCACCTGGGGGTTTTCCCAATCGTTGATTCGTAGCAAGATGGTCTTTTTCATAAACGCTTTCTTTATTTTCCGGAGCCCAACATTAAGCCGCCAATAAAATAACGCTGCAGGGCAAAGAAAATGATCAATGTAGGTACAGCAGCCATAAGAGCAGCAGCGACAACCAACGGCCAATTGGTGCTGAACTGCCCCTGCAATCCAGCCAGACCGGCTGTGACGGGTTTGAGGGCGTCGTCCTGGATCAAGATCAACGCCCAGATGTAGTCGTTAAAGATCCAGGTGAACTCCAATGTGGCGACTGCGGCGATGCCGGGCAAGCTTAATGGCAAGGCAATGCGCCAGTATATCCCAAACTCGCTGGCACCATCAATGCGGGCGGCGTCCATAATCTCGCCCGACAGCGTGCGCATAAAATTACGTAAAACAAAGGTGCAAAAGCCGAGTTGGAAGGCGATATGGATCATGATCACCGCCCAATAAGTATTATAAAAGCCCAGTTTGTTGGTCAGGATAAACACCGGCAGCAACAAAATCTGGAACGGCAGCATGGTCCCGGCGACATACATAAAATAGATCAAACGGTTGCCGGGGAATCGGTAGCGCGCCAGGGCAAAAGCCGACAGCGACGACAGGAAGATCGTGGCGGTCAGGGCTGGGATGGTGATTATGAAGCTGTTCAGCAAGTATTTGCTGACTCGGCCGCGGGTCCAGGCTTCGGGATAGTTTTGGAATGTGAATTCTTCGGGGATGCTCCAGAAGCCGTTCAGGCTGATATCGTCTTGGGTGCGCAAGGAAGCGACAACGGCGCTGAATAATGGCATCATATAGAGCAGGGTGAAAACCACCAGGAAGATATACAACAAGATGCGAAGGACACGTTGGCGTGTGTGGTAGGCTGTCGGCATCCTGGCTGTGCTCATTTCTTGGGATGAATTTGTCAACATATCGTATCCTGATAGGGAACGTTAATATTCCAACTCGTCTTGCATCACGCGCCAAAGATAGATCACAATAAAGAACAGGCTGATGAAGAACAGGACCACCGCAGTGGCTGCGCCCAGCCCGAACTTGTAGTTGTTAAACGCCTGGATATACATCAGATTTGCCAATACGCTGGAGGCGTTGGCCGGGCCGCCGCGCGTCATGATCTGGACCAGGTCAAATGTGCGCAGGGAGTCAATGATCGAGATGACCACCACAATCGTGGTTACCGGAGCTAACAATGGGAGGATCACATTGCGGAAACGCTGCCAGCTATTGGCGCCATCAACCTTGCTGGCGTCGATCAAAGAGGGGTCGATATTTTTGAGCCCTGCAAGGTAAAGGATCATCACGTAACCAACCTGGCGCCAAACCGCCGCGGCGATGATCGACCAAGTAGCCAGCGATTTATCGGCCAGCCAGCCGGGCGGGTCTTCGACTCCGATTTCGAACAGGAATGAGTTGATCAGGCCATACCTGGGATTGTAGATCCAGGACCAGATCAGGGCGATCACCGCAAAGGAGAGCACCTGGGGCAGATAAATACCGACTTTAAAGAAACGGTCGCCCTTGACGTCCTGGTTGAGCAAGATCGCCAGCCCCAACCCTATGACGGTGGGGACAGTGATAAAGGCAACTAGCCATTTGAGGTTATTGATCAACGAATATTCAAAGGCTGAAGGCAGCGCTTTTTTCAGGCTGCCAAACAGGGCATCAAAGTTCTTAATGCCGATGAATTTGAGCTCTGGTGAGATGCCGTCCCAGCTGGTCAGGCTCAAATAGAAAGTGTAGAGCATGGGTCCAATGATCCATGCCAGGTATACGAGCAACGGGACAATCAAAAATAAATAAGGGGTCCAATTGATTTTTGGCTTCTTTCTTACACGGGGGGTAGCTGCCGCCATTTTTTTACCTCCAGGGGAAATTCAAAGCGAAAAACCCGGGCTCATGATGAATCAGCATGGATCTATTCCAGAGCCCACGCTAACTCAAAATAAGAGAAGACCTACCGGTCGAAAGACCCGGCAGGTCTCAATTGGGGAGATTATTCGGCGAAAATCTCCTGGCGGGCGACTTCCAGATCGGCTAACAGTTGATCGAGAAGCGCTTCGTTGTAGGGATCATCCCAGAAGGCCATCATGGCGTTCATACCCAGATCGGCCATTTCGGGCGTGGTGTCGCGGTCGTAGAACTGCACGACCAGGTCGGCGCCTTTGATCAACTCGAGGCCTTTTTGCTGCATGGGGTTGTAGAGCGCGGGGTCGACATCGGGGTTGACTGCCAGACGTCCCAGTTCCTTGACGACAACAGTTTGCGCCTCGGCGCTGCCCATGAAGGCTAGGAACTGTTTACCGCCTTCCACATTGAGGGCGTTGACCGACATGAAGTAGCCATCGGTGGGAGCGTCCTCGCCAATCGGCATGGCGGGATCGATGATCGGGAAGCGGAAGAAATCGATATCGTCGCGGATTTCTTCGGCGGCTTCATCGAGGATGAACTGACCCATCAGGTACATGGCGGCTTCGCCCTGGTTGAAGGGCACGATACCTTCCTGCCAGCTATATGCGGCGGCGTCTTCAATAAAGCAGTTGTGATCGAACAACTCACGCCACTTGACAAATACATTCCTGACGCGCGGGTCATCGTAACTCTCTTTGCCCAGCATCAAATTCAGGTGGAATTCCGGGCCGTTGAGGCGCATGTTAATATAGTCGAACCAGGCCGCCGCGGTCCAGCGATATTTGGTGCCGATCGTGATGGGGATAATGCCGGCACCGCTGAGCGTATCGCAAGCCGCCAACATCTCGTCCCAGGTTTCGGGCACGGTGATTCCGTTTTCTTCGAAAATCGAGGTGCGATAGAAAACAGCCCACCAGTACCATTCCAGGGGTACAAAATAGGCTTTGCCGTCGACTTCGGACATCGCCCTGAAGCCCTTGGGGAATTGCTCATTCCAGCCCTGTTCTTCCCACAGGTCGCTGATATCCAAGATCAGGCCCTTGTCGATGAAAAAGCGTGCGCGGTTCCCGGCAAACCAAGTCATCACGTCGGGGGCGGGGTCAGCTACGAGATAAGCGCGGATGGCTTGTTTGAAATCTTCGTGGTTGACTGTCGAGAGTTGGACGGGGTTATTGGGGTTCTCTTCGTTGAACATCTCAACCAGCATCTCATCAACCCGGCGGACTTCGGGATCACTGCGGTAGGAGTTATAGATAATCGGTTGAACTGCTTTGACGACTTCTTTCTCTACTTCGACCGTCTCAAT
>JBEQLH010000342.1:0-3018 GCA_040326075.1 Anaerolineales bacterium | reverse complement strand
AGATCAAACCGATGAAGATCAAGAAATAAGCGATTCGAGGGCTGAGGGACACCGCCGGGAGCAGAAAGTTGCGCATTGAGATCAAGATCGAATTGTGCTCGTGCTGCTGGGCATGACCTAACTCGTGGGCAACAATTGCCATGGCAGCTACAGAGTGCCGATTTGCTACACCGTCTGAAAGGCGAACAGTGTTCGACCGTGGATCATAGTGGTCAGTTAGATTTCCCGAGACATGTTGAAATTCAATCTCAGAGGTGTTGACTGTCGTGTCGCCCACCGTGGGCGCCTTTATTTGCCCTTTCTTGGTCAAGTATTCCTGCTCAGTGACCACTCCTTTATCCCGCAATTCAGACAGTTTTCTGAGCTCGGGTGTCTCTATGGTGGTGACCGAAACCGGCGAACCCCCACCCAGGCCAGTGCGGTTGACAATCGCATATCCGGCCTCGGTACCACTGAGATCAGGACCATTGCGCACCTGGTTCCATTTCTTCATGGTCGAACTCATGAAGACCTGGGCAGCAATGGAGATGCCAAGGGTGATGATAAATATCACCAGATATAAAGGGTCGATATAAAATCCAAAGAACAACATGGTTTAATCTCCTGCCAATTTATTTGTGGAAAATCTCAGGTACTACTACCCGAATTGCGCTGGGTACAGCAGCTATCGTTTGGGGAGTAGGTCCGAAAAACTCCCCATCGATCCAGATTGATTGGGGTGTGTCAGCGTCAAGGATGATCTCCCTTCCCTGCCACCGGTGCAAGTTAGCTGTTGAAGATCCTACCTCCAGGGTGAAACTAGCCAGGGCAGTCATAGACTTCACATCGCTATTGACGATGAACACGTCCAACAATCCATCGCTGACATCAATTCTTTTCGTAAGCCGGAGATCGACGCCACCCAGGCTGCCAGCATTGAGGATCAAACAGGTCATACCCTGCTCCTCAATTTCTTGCCCATCGATGGTTAGCTTGTATAAAGCGTGCGGAGGGTGCGAAAGTACTCTGATCGTATCTCCAATATAGGCTAAATTCCCATATTGATCTTTCATCTCACGGCTGGCTCGCTGGTCAGGCTCAACACCGGTGTAAGCCCTGAGCATAAAATAAGTGCTACCAATTTGGGCCATATCTATACTGCGCAGGTGTCTGCTCTGGCACATAAGCTCAACGGCCTGTTCAAGTTTGAGTGGAGTACGCAGCTCGTGCGCCATGGCATTACCCGTTCCGCCAGGTAAAATGGCCAGGGGAACATCCCTACCGATCAATCCATTTGCAACCTCCATCTGGGTTCCATCTCCACCATAACCGGCGACCAAGTCTGCACCATTAACTACGGCTTCTTGAGCCTGGTGGGTCGCATCTCCCGACTGCCTGGTAATGCTGATCGACCAATCTTGAGTGTGCTTATTGAACACACGGTTGAGCGTGTTTAGAATTGCTTGATCCTTCCCAGCTGCAGGGTTAATAATTACATGTATGTGATTGTAGGGAGTTTTCATATCTTCTCAATATTGTTAAATTTTCATGCCTATTTCTTTGCACTCAGTCTCACCAGGGGGGAAGTTCATTAAGACAGCGATGTCTGACGGCAAATGGATTACGTTTTCGGATCAAATTATTATGGTACCTTTCTAGTAATCATTTATATGGATTATGACCAAACATGTCGATAGAATTCTTGGGATTCGTCCCAAATCATTCCTACATTAATTTTTCTTCTCACATGTAACAAAATTATATACAGAAATTAGCAAATTGAGAGGAAACACAGTCCAGGGATCAGAGCAGCGATCACCCGAATTTATCCATCATCCACATACCTCCCCTGACAAAAATGCCCCGCAGGCTGGTTGGACCAGCATAAGGAATATTACGATTTACAACATAATGACTGGTAAATTCATTCTCTTCACCTACCATCAGGTCAGCAATGATGCGTCCAAATGTTTGGGTTGTCGGAACACCTTCGCTTAATCCTACGCCATAATATATATTTCGGTGGTCCCCCATCACCCCCACCGCTGGTGTCCGGTTCAAGGTGTAGGTTGTCGTTCCACCCCAGGTATGTTCTATACGCAGCCCTTCTAATGGGGGGAAGAATGAAAACAAATCTTTCTCGATCTTGGTAGTAACAGACTTATCATTACCAGAACTGATGGCATCATTCTTATAATAGGTAAAATCCGATCCACCCATGACGATGCGCCCATCCGCAGACGGGATCAAATAGCTAAATTTCGCTCGCATATCGTATAACCCCTGCCGATTCTGCCAGCCAATTGATTCCCATTGGGATTTGCCCAACTGCTCAGTAGCTATCTGAAAAACATTAATCGGAAATGCCCTGTCCTTGAAGAAACCCAGTTTGTGAGCGTAAGCATTCAGCGCGATGACGAGCACAGGCGCGCGAATTTCACCTAATTCTGTGTCTACGAGGTGAACTTTCCCAGGGGTGATGCGAGTTACGACGGTTTGCTCCCTGACCTCAACACCGAAATCTTCAACAACTCTCTTCATCTCCCGTGCAAGCTTGGCAGGATTAAGGTTAGCACCATATGGGACATGTAAACCAGCAATGAAACGGGGTGATTTGATTTGAGCATCCAGCTGCTCACCTTGCAGAAAAGTCGAATCTAATCCAAAAGAATATAATTTTTCCTTATAGTTTTCCAAATCCCGAGCCTGCTTTTCGTTCAATGCCACGCCAAGCATCCCATTTTCTTCAAAATCACACTTAACATCGTGTTCCGCGATCATTCTCTTTATAAACTGCATGCCATAAAAAGAAACCTCGACACTTTTCTGGTGGATTTCCGGATCTTTACCATCCGATTCTCTGATCAAGTCGGTGGCGATACAAAATCCTCCATTACGCCCACTGGCGCCATAGCCGCAGCACGCTCCCTCAAGGAGTACAATCTTCTTCTCAGGGAATTTACTGCGGATATGATATGCAGCAGATAGACCGGTATAACCACCCCCAACAATTACTACATCGGCTTTATGACTGCCTCT
>JBEQLH010000340.1:0-3021 GCA_040326075.1 Anaerolineales bacterium | reverse complement strand
TGTGGTACTGGCGCAATTACCCAAGAATTAACCCAAAGAGCTGGCAGCAGTATCACCGGTTTAGATATCAATCAAGAATTCCTCGCTATCGCTCACTCAGAAAACCCCTCAGCAAACTTCTTGCTCGCAGATGCCCACCAAATGCCAATTGAATCAAGCAAATTTGACATCTGCTTGTGTCACTTTCTGTTGCTCTGGGTTAATGCACCTTCTGCAGTTATTAGTGAGATGAAGCGTGTCACAAAACCCGGTGGAGAAATTCTGATATTAGCTGAACCAGATTACGGGGGTCGCATCGATTTCCCTTATGATCTGACAATTCTCAATGAATGGCAAACAGAGTCACTCAGAAACCAGGGGGCAAATCCGACAATCGGACGAGAAATAAAATCGATCCTCTATCAATCTGGTCTCATGGATATCGAAGTAGGTGTCGTCGGGGCTCAGTGGACAGACGTCCCATCCCAAGAAGAGATAATTTCGGAGTGGGAGATCATATTATCGGATCTGGGGTATTTAAAAAACACATCCGAGGTTATGCGAACCTCGGAAATTATCCGAAAAATGGATGAAATTGCCTGGGAAAATGGAGACCGGGTTCTCTATGTACCTACTTTTTACGCCAGGGCGAAAGTCTCTAAATAAAACTCACCCTCACGCTCATTCCTCATTTGGAATGCCTACCTCTATCTGATCATCGACAATTCTTACCGGGTAGGCAGGGATATCAACATATGCAGGCAGCGAATTTACTTTTCCATTTCGAATATCAAATCTGGCACCATGTCGGGGGCAAACAACTTCAAACTTATCGAGTTCGCCTTCACCAAGTGGGCCATCATCATGTGAGCAAACATCCCCGATGGCAAAATAACTTCCAGCAATGTTGATTACCATAATTACCAGATCGTCAATATCCACAAAGATGCGCTCATTGACAGGTAATTCATCTTTATTGCCAATTGGAACAAATTCAATTGATTCGGGGTCCATCTCAGTATAGTTATACATTTTTACTCGACCAATTCATCACTGGCTTCTTCCATTCCATAAGCGCCAGCTTTGAGAACCTTTAGCGATAATAACGCACATTTTAGGCGTACCGGACCGAGTTCAATGCCTAACAATTCAAGGATATCTTGCTTGGATAAGCGTTTCACATCTTCCAATGATTTTCCCTGGACAAATTCAAGCAGCATGTCTGCAGATGCCAGGGAAATCGCGCAGCCGCGACCGCCAAATGCTGCCTCTACGATCTCATCATTTTCATTAACCCGCAGATCTATGCGCAGCTCATCTCCACAAAGAGGATTTGAATCCTCGAATGTGATGTCGTTTGGATTGAGTTCTCCACGGAAATGTGGATTTTGGTAACGATCGATAATTAGTTCGCGATAAAAATCATCCATGCTGTAAATTCTCTTATTAGGTCGGTCTACATCCGAAATATTTTCTTAACTTTGTAGATCGCCTCAATTAATTTGTCAATTTCCTCAATTGAGTTGTATAAATAGAAGCTGGCCCGAGTCGTAGCTGGGACATTCAAAATGTCATGCAGGGGCATCGCACAGTGATGACCAGCCCGGACAGCAATTCCATCCCCATCCAATATTTGTGCAACATCATGTGCATGCACATCATCCAACGTAAACGCTGTCACTCCCCCCCTTTCACTAGCCTGGGGACCATAAACTTTCACCCCCGGTACTTCTTCTAATCGTTCCAGGGCATATCCAACTAAAACCTGCTCGTGAGCTGCAATAGCATCCATACCCACATGTTGTAGATAATCGATAGCAGCACCAAATCCAATCGCCTCCGCGATGGCCGGAGTACCAGCTTCAAACTTGTGAGGGATCGAATTTGGGGTAAATGAGCGCAGCTCAACTCGTTTGATCATATCCCCACCGCCGAGGAATGGTGGCATTTCTTCCAGCAAACCTTTCCGTCCATACAGCACACCAACACCTGTCGGTCCACACATTTTATGCCCCGAAAAGACCAGGAAATCTGCATTAAGATCCTGTACATCGACCGGGAAATGCGGAACAGATTGGGCGCCATCCACGAGCACAGTCGCACCTGAACTATGCGCTATCTGGATCATTTCCTTGGCCGGGTTGATCGTACCCAGGACATTAGACATTTGGGTGAAAGCCACAAGCCTAGGACTTAGTTCCAGCAATCTTCGATACCCTTCTTGATCCAACAAACCATCAGCTGTAACTGGGATAAATTCAAGCACCAATTTCCGTTCAGATGCCAAAATTTGCCAGGGTACCAGGTTCGAATGATGTTCCATTTCGGTCAAAATGACGACATCACCAGGCTGTAAATTCTCCCGGCCCCAGGTCTGAGCAACCAAATTTATCGATTCAGTGGTATTTCGGGTGAATATGACTTGCCTTGCAGATGGCGCATTAATAAATTCTGCAATTTTCACGCGCGCATCTTCATACTGTTCCGTAGCCTCTTCCGCCAAGACATGGATGCCGCGATGAATATTGGCATTCGTATGTTTATAATATTCGTCCATTGACCTGATAACCTGAATGGGTTTTTGGGTGGTCGCAGTAGAATCTAAATAAACCACCTCGACACCAGGTTTTACCTGGCGAGATAATATCGGGAAATCCACCCGGATGCTTGGAATGTCGAGAACGTCTGATGGCTTAAGTGTTTCCATTACCTACCTTGACCTGGATCGGGTTCCCCTTTTCTTTTTCTTCAGTAAACGGATCTTACTGGAATTTTTCGGGCACCACAACACGTGATCGGGCACCATCCAACCATCAGTCAAATAGACGTTTTCTTCAAACTGTACCGCGATCATCTTCGGATCTACCTGAACGACAGTCCCCACCAACCAATCCCGGATCCGATTGCCTTGCTTGTCCTCGTGATCACAAAAGACCTCTACTCTATCTCCAACTTGATAGGCCTCCTTTTGATCTGGAGCACTTGAGAAATATATATCCGACAACTTTGCCTCCTTAATTACTTACCTGCTCTCCTTAGAGA
>JBEQLH010000341.1:0-3021 GCA_040326075.1 Anaerolineales bacterium | reverse complement strand
CATCTTGGTCTGGGGTCGCCTGAATCTCCTCCAGCAATGCATCAATCTGTGGGTCAGACCAGGCGGAGTAGCTTGCATCCGTACCCCCGAGAGCACCTGTCAATCGTCTAAAAGCTTCGCCACCTGCTGCGGACCAACTATCACCAAAGAGAGGCGGCAGTTCCTTATTGGCTTCCAGGTCCCAGTACTGACCGGATTCCATCAGCTCAAGGGATGCATCGATTCCCACATCCTCTAAGTAGCCTACAACAGCTTCACACACTTCCTCGAAGTGAGTATAAGCGCCAACCGGGCAGGCCATATCCATAGCGAAGCCATTCGGATAACCGGCCTCCTCCAGCAGTGAAAGGGCTTTATCCGGATCGTAGCCAAACGGCTCGACATTACCGTAACCCAGCTCCCCAGCGACAACATAGCCCGTGGCGGGCTCAGCAAAGCCGTCAAACAGGGCGTCAATGATTAAGTCCACGTCCACCGCATAATTCATAGCCTGCCGGACCTTGGCATCCATGGTGGGCTGGTCCAGGCCGGTGGTCAGGTTGTTGAAGGCGATATAGTAAACGCGTGCCACGGGGTATTTGATAATCTTGACATCTTCGGCGCCTAACAGGCTTTGAGCCTCTTCTGCACTCAGGCGGGTGACGATGTCTACTTCACCGGTCTGGATGGCGGCTACGCGGGTGGCAGACTCGGGGATAGGTCGGAAGCTAACAGTCTCGAGCTTGGGTGCCCCTCGCCAGTAATCGAGATTGGCCTCCATGGTAATGTGGTCGCCTTTAACCCATTCGACGAACTTAAAGGGTCCAGTGCCCATGGGGTGTGCATCAAAACCTTCCTGGCCTACCTCTTCGAAGTAACCAGGGGGAATCATAGCCCAGTTATCGGCAACAGTTCCCAAGAAGAGCGCATCGGGGTCCGGTAGAGTTGCCTTGACAGTATATTCATCAACTGCCTCCACTGAGCTGGCTACCTCCCAGTGATAGCTGTATTCAAATCCAGCGGTGCTGGCGCGCTCCCAGGAAAAGACCACTGCATCGGCATTGAACGGTTCGCCGTTGTGGAAGACTACATCCTCTCTCAAATGGAAGGTGTACTCAGTGCCGTCATCAGAGACTTCCCAGCTCTCAGCTAACTGGGGTTCGATTGTGCCTCCCTCACCGAACCAAACCAGTGAGTCGTACAACTGGAAATCGGTCGTAGAGGCTTGCCGTTCAGCAGCCTGAGGATGATCGAGGGAATTGGGGAAGGTTGAGATCGCTCGCACCAGGGTACCTGTTGGTACTTCTGGCGGTGCAACTTCAACCGTTTTGACCACTTCGACTTCCTGTGTGACGACGACTTCGACTTCCTGGGTGACGATAACCTCTTGCGTGACTATGACTTCTTCCGTGACGATTACCTCTTGAGGCTGGCAGGCGGCAAGCGCCAATCCGCCGATCGCAATCAGAGTAATAACGGTCCAGAATCGTTTCGGGGACATCTAATATTCTCCTTTAGTAATTGAACTTGAACAATCAAAACCAACGAGTATCAGGAATATTATCGAGCTGAAGCATATTTATTAGAAGCACCACCTCCTTAATATTTAGATAAATGCAGCTTTGGGAAACCTGTATCCTTGACAAACCTATGGGTAAGTGGCATACTGGTTTATAGACCAGTATACCATACCATTTATCCTTACTTTCTTAAGAGCTCAGTGATTCTTAGGGCCACGATATGTAAGGAAAACTCAAGCTGTTCTTGCCCAATTATTTTAACATGGAAAATGTTGAGGCAACTGTCCCCCGCTATATCCAAATTACAGATAGCCTGATAGATCAAATCGAGTCGGGTGAGTTGGCGCCCGGATCTCGCTTACCTCCAGAACGTACTTTAAGCGAGCTGTTTGATGTCACCCGCCTGACACTTCGGCGAGCACTGGGTAGACTAGAAGCGCAAGGGCTGATCATTCGGATACATGGGAAAGGCAATTATATTGCTGAACCCAAGATCGAACGACAAACAGAACAATTGGTTTCGTTCACTAATGGCATGCAGCGTCGAGGGCTCTCACCGGGTGCAAAAGTAATCAACATTGAACAACGCCAGGTTGAAGCTGCTATCGCCAAGCAGCTGAATGTGCCCGTTTTAACGCCGGTTCACTACCTGCTTCGGCTGCGCATGATTAATCAGGAGCCGGTGATGCTGGAACAATTTTGGGCCCCAGTTAATTGCTTTCCGGGGCTTGAGCACCAGGATCTTAACAACCGCTCGGTGTACGAAATTATGGAAACCGAGTATGGTATATCAATGACCAATGCTCAACGGAGCCTGGAGCCAGTTATTGCCACAAAATACGAAGCTGAACTGCTGGGAATCGAAGAAGGTACGCCGCTGATGTTGGAGCAACGTCTTGGTTTCGACCAAAATGCGAATTGTGTAGAATTCAGCAAAGATCTGTATCGCGGTGACCGATTTCGCTTTGTGATGGCAAACACTGATGGGTGACTGGTCTCCAAGGAAATCTTTATCATATAAAAAATAGATGTCACCCTTCACCGAAGAGGTTAATTGTCCACTCATTATGATATTGGGGGACTAGCAAATTATGAACGACTCCATTTAGGATGTGTGAACGACAGTAAGATCATGTGTCAGTTTGAAGTGATGCTTGCTACTGAATTTAACAACAATGATCTTACCCAGGTATTTTATGCGGACCTTATCTTTGGATTCCCTAAAGTATTATCGTTATTGGAACCCCCTAATCTTCATTAAAATTCAATGTGTAATATGAAGCAGAATCCGAGGCTAGAATTCAAAGATAACTATTACAGCTTTCAAGAAGGCGCAAAACGGCTCAATGCTGCCATGAAAGGGATCCCTGACCGGGTACCTGTATACGCACAAATGCACGAATTCACCATGCACGAACTGGGCATCCCGGCCAAAAATTTCTATACCACTCCCGAAATCCTCACCCCCGCCACCCTGGAGATTGCCGAACGTTACGGCATCGACGTTGGTTTCGTGGATTAC